>CBDULG010000006.1:0-23179 GCA_965367985.1 uncultured Rhodocyclaceae bacterium | reverse complement strand
GATTGAACGACCTCGACATCGAATCGGCCGCCAAAGAACAACGAAAAAGCAATATCTACAAAGCCGTCATCACTCGGGTGGAACCGAGTCTCGAAGCCGCTTTTGTCGATTACGGCGCAGACCGCCACGGTTTCCTGCCGTTCAAGGAAATCTGCCGCGCCTACCTTCCGGGCAACAACGATCAAGGCCGCGTGCGGCCGCATGACGTGCTCAAGGAAGGCCATGAACTGATCGTCCAGGTCGAAAAGGATGAGCGCGGCAACAAGGGCGCAGCGCTTACCACCTACATTTCGCTGGCCGGCCGCTATCTTGTGTTGATGCCGAACAACCCCCGCGGCGGTGGTGTGTCCCGCCGTGTCGAGGGGGACGAGCGCGCTGAATTGCGCGACGCCATGGACCAGCTCGAAGTCCCCGCGGGCATGAGCCTCATCGCCCGCACTGCGGCGATCGGGCGCAACGCCGAAGAACTCCAGTGGGATTTGAACTATCTGCTGCAATTGTGGAGCGCGATCGATGGCGCGGCACATGCGCAGGCGGGCGCCTTCCTCATCTATCAGGAAGGCAGTTTGGTGATTCGCGCCATTCGCGATTACTTCCAGCCCGATATCGGCGAAATTCTCGTCGACACCCAGGACGTCTACGAACAAGCACGCCAGTTCATGGCGCACGTGATGCCGCAGAACGTCAATCGCGTCAAGTTCTACGGCGACGACGTGCCGCTGTTCTCGCGCTTTCAGATCGAACACCAGATCGAATCCGCCTACTCGCGCCAGGTCACGCTGCCGTCGGGCGGCGCGGTGGTTATCGATCACACCGAGGCGCTCGTATCGGTCGACGTCAACTCGGGCCGATCCACCAAGGGCGCCGACATCGAAGAGACCGCGCTGCGCACCAACATCGAAGCCGCCGAAGAGGTCGCACGCCAATTACGATTGCGCGATCTGGGCGGCCTGATCGTCATCGACTTCATCGACATGGAGTCGAACAAGAACCAACGGGAAGTCGAACAACGCCTGCGCGATGCGCTGCGCGACGATCGCGCACGCGTCCAGACGGGCAAGATCAGCCGCTTCGGTCTGCTCGAGCTGTCGCGTCAGCGCCTGCGTCCCGCGCTGGCCGAAGGCGCTTATATCCCCTGCCCGCGCTGTAACGGCACCGGGCACATCCGCAACACCGAATCGTCGGCGCTTCACATCCTGCGCATTCTCGAAGAAGAAGCGATGAAGGACAACACTGGGGCGGTGCACGTTCAGGTGCCCGTAGATGTGGCGACATTCCTGCTCAATGAAAAGCGCGTTGACATTGCACACATTGAGTTCCGCCACAAGATCAACGTGATCATCGTGCCGAACCGGCATCTCGAGACGCCGCAACACGAGATCATCCGCCTGCGTCACGATCAGCTCAATGAAGAGGACCATGCCGTCGCCAGCTATCAAATGGCCGAGCAGCCGGCGCAACCCTCGTACACCGAAAACATGCTCGAAGAGAGCAAGCGGCCGGCGCGCGCCGAGGCGGCCGTCCGCTCGATCGCTCCACCGCAACCCATGCCGGATGCTGAGTCGAAGGCACTGGGCGAAATCTCCGTAGTCAAGGAGGTTGGACGCGGTTTCCTCGGCTGGCTGAAGCGTATTTTCAGCGGCCCCGAACCCGCGCAAACGCCGCGCGAAGCACCGAAGACGCGCAAACGCAGTGCGCGCAGCGAAGAAGATCGCCAAGCGGGACGCAGCGGACGCGGCAATGGTCGCGGCCGACGCGACGACAAACGCGACGCGTCGCGTGACGGCGAATCCGACAGCCGGCGACGCGACAAGCGCGGCGACGGCGATGATGCGCGTGGCGGCGGCCGGCGTGGCCGCGGCCGGCGCGCCAATCGCAGTGACGAAACACCACAGGCAGACGCTGCCACCGACAGTGCAGACGTCGTTGCCGCTGAAGCCGCTGTCGTGGCCGCGGACACGGCGCCAGCAGCAGTGGCCGCCACGAACGAGCGTGACGAGGGCGGTGCGCCAAGCGGCCGCTCGCGGCGCGGTCGCCGTGGCCGAGGTCGTCAGAACGCGCAGGGCGTGGCCAATAGCGAGTCGACGGCGCAAGCGGAAGAGGGTAACGCCGAAGCGGCTAGCGACGTCGAGGCTGCCACGTCCAACGAGGGCGAACAACCGTCCGAGGCGCGCAGCTCACGCGGACGCCGCCGCCGTCGTTCACAAAAGAATCGCGAAGAATCCAGCGACGCAGTGGTCGCGGCGGCCGGCGCGACGGCGGGTACGGTAGCGGCCACCGAGGCATCGGATGCGTCCGACGCGCGCCACATCGAAGCGAGCGCCGAGGCCGCCGCAGAGGCACCGTCCACGGCAGCCGAAGCTGCGCCGAAAATAGCGGAAGACGAAGCCACGGTGACCCCCCGCGAATCCTCTGAAGTGGCCGCCGAAACCAGCTCCGCCCCGATCGTCACCGAAGATGAAACGGCACTCTTCTCGACTTCGCTCGTCAAGCCACGTGGCCTCGACGAGGACGCCACGCGGCCGGCGTCATTGCCAGCGCGCCAAACGGAGGAAGCGGACGATGCGATTGCGTCTGCGACCGTGCGCGACATCGAATCGCCTGTGGCGGACGCTCACACGCCCAACACCGGCCAGGACGCATCTGCGCCGGAAGAAGCGCCGATGCAAGCGCAGGGCGATGAGGACGCAGTAGTGTCGGGGAGCGAAGCACCGGATCAAGGCACCCTGGAACGGCAGTCGGCTGCCGACACGTTGGTCACTGTCGATATCGACACCGCGCTTGAAGAGAGCGGTCTGGTGATGATCGAAACCCAGCCGGAAAAGTGCGTCGATGTGGACGAGGTCAGCGAGACTGTTCAACTCGGCCGGCCACGGCCTCCACGCGCTGTGGAGTCGGCGGAATCGAGTTTGCAGCAGGTCGAAACGCGGAAATAGCTTTCATCGCGATATGAACGGGCCTCGCTGCGTTAGAAAGGCCCATTCATATCGGCGCCGGGAGAATTCAAGCCAGAGCGGCGCGATCAGGTCAGCCCTGATCGCGCAGCACATCGAGTAAGCCCTGGACGCCCGCCTCGCACAGGTCGAGTGCCTCGTCAAAGCCCGATGCGCCGCCGTAATAGGGATCAGGCACTTCGCTACGCCCGAGTCCCGGTGCAAAACTGAGGAACATGCGGACCTTATCCCGATATTCGGGTGGCGATTTGCGCAGCATCACTTCGCGATGGCCTGCGTCCATGGCAAGCAACAAGTCAAAGCGTTCGAAATCCTCGCTCGCCAGTGGCCGAGCGCGCAATCGGGAAAGATCGTAACCGCGCCGCGCGGCCACACGCTGGCTGCGCGCGTCGGGCGCTTCGCCGGCATGCGAACCCGCAATACCCGCCGAATCCACGCTGACGACACCGTCGAGGCCGAGCATTCTCAGCCAGTAGCGGGCGACGCCCTCGGCCGTGGGCGACCGACAGATGTTGCCCGTGCATACAAACAATACGCGCTTCATCAAGTCAAACTCCTCATGGCGCAGTGCCATGCTGATCGGCACCAAACACCGTCGCGCGCAGCGTAAATAGTTCGTCGCGCGCCGCAGCAGCCTGTTCGAACTCGAGGTTCTGGGCATGCTGCTGCATTTTTTTCTCCAGTTGCCGAATCGCCTTCGCCAGGGATTTTTCGTCCATCGACGCGTAATCCGGCGCGTTCTCCCGAACATGCGCACCCTTGGCGTCGTCGACGTTTGCATAGACCCCATCGATGATGTCCTTGACCCGCTTGACGATCGACCGCGGCATGATGCCGTGCGTCTTGTTGAACTCGAGCTGTTTGTGACGGCGCCGGTCTGTCTCCTCGATGGCGCGCCGCATCGACTCGGTCACGACATCGGCGTACAGAATCGCCGTACCGTCGAGATGGCGCGCCGCCCGCCCGATGGTCTGAATCAGTGAGCGCTCGGAACGCAGGAACCCCTCCTTGTCGGCATCGAGAATCGCCACCAGCGAGACTTCCGGGATGTCCAGCCCTTCGCGCAGCAGATTGATGCCGACCAGCACGTCGAAGAGGCCCAGGCGCAAATCACGAATTATCTCGACACGCTCCACGGTATCGATGTCCGAATGAAGATAACGCACGCGCAAGCCGTTTTCCGCCAGGTATTCGGTCAGATCTTCGGCCATCCGTTTTGTCAGTGTCGTCACCAACACGCGCTGTTCGGCGGCAACCCGCTGCTTGATCTCGCTGAGCAAATCATCCACCTGGGTCACCGCCGGACGCACCTGCACGACGGGGTCGATCAGGCCCGTGGGGCGCACGACCTGTTCGACCACCTGGCCCTGATGCGCTGCTTCGTACTTTGACGGTGTCGCCGAGACAAAGACGGTTTGCGGCATCAGCCGCTCGAATTCCTCGAACTTGAGCGGCCGGTTGTCTACCGCCGACGGCAGGCGGAAACCATACTCGACGAGATTTTCTTTGCGCGAACGATCGCCCTTGTACATTGCACCGACCTGCGGAATCGACACATGCGATTCGTCGACGAACAGCAGCCCGTCGGACGGCAGATAGTCGATCAGCGTCGGCGGCGGCTCGCCAGGCGCACGTCCCGACAGATGCCGCGAATAGTTCTCGATGCCCTTGCAAAATCCCAGTTCGTTGAGCATCTCCAGATCAAATCGCGTGCGCTGCTCGATGCGCTGCGCCTCGACCAGTTTGCCGGCTTGGTGGAATGTCTCGATGCGCTCGCGCAGCTCGGCCTTGATGCCTTCCATGGCGCGCAACACCGTGCCGCGCGGCGTCACGTAATGGCTCGACGGGTACACCGTAAAGCGCGCCAGCTTGTGTTTGAGATGCCCGGTCAGCGGGTCGAACAGCGTCAGGTGCTCGACCTCGTCATCGAACATCTCCACGCGCACGGCCAGCTCGGCATTCTCCGCCGGAAAGATGTCGATGACGTCGCCACGCACACGAAACGTGCCGCGTCGAAAATCCACGTCGGCGCGCGTGTACTGCATGGTCACCAGCCGCTGCACCAGATCGCGGTGCGCAATGCGTTCGCCCTCGCGCAGGTGAAGCACCATGCTGTGATAGTCCACCGGATCGCCAATGCCGTATATGCACGAAACGGTCGCCACGATCACCACGTCGCGGCGCTCCATGAGGCTCTTGGTCGCGCTCAGGCGCATCTGCTCGATATGCTCGTTGATGCTCGAATCCTTCTCGATGAACAGATCGCGAGAAGGCACATAGGCTTCGGGCTGATAATAGTCGTAGTACGAGACGAAATACTCCACCGCGTTCTCGGGCAGGAATTCGCGAAATTCGGAGTACAACTGGGCCGCCAAAGTCTTGTTGTGGGCAAGCACCAGCGTCGGTCGGCCACAACGTGCAATGACGTTGGCCATGGTGTACGTCTTGCCCGAGCCGGTCACGCCGAGTAGCGTCTGATACATCAACCCGTCGCTGATCCCTTCCACCAGTTGCGCGATCGCGGCGGGCTGGTCGCCTGCTGGTTCGAACGGCTGATGCAGGCGAAACGGACTCCCCTCGAAGGTGACGATGCGCTGCGGATTTGCGCCTTCCGACATGCTAGTATTTCCCTCTCCTGCGCCGCGGCAAGCGATGCGCCGCTGCGCAGAACCAAACCTTCGATTATTCCGCGTCACCTCGAATGACGCAACTCGATTCGCGGTACGCATGGTGGCCGCATACATGGAGCAGAAATGACCTCGTCGATCTTTGCCAAAGTCGAAATGGCGCCGCGCGACCCAATCCTCGGTCTTAACGAAGCCTTCCTCGCGGACACACGCGCCAACAAGGTCAACCTGGGCGTCGGTGTTTACTACGACGACAATGGCAAGCTTCCCCTGCTTGGCGCCGTCGAAACCGCCGAAGCGGCGATCCTCAAGACCTCACCTGCGCGCGGCTATCAGCCAATCGAAGGCCCGAAGGCCTACGGCGACGCGGTGCAGGGGCTGGTATTCGGACCCGGCTCCGAGCTTGTCGCCGCGGGCCGCGCGATAACCTGCGAGGCGCTTGGCGGTACGGGCGCGCTTAAGATCGGTGCCGACTTCCTGCACCGGATCAACCCAGCCGCCAAGGTCTACATCAGCGATCCGAGTTGGGAGAACCACCGCGCCCTGTTCGAGGCGGCGGGATTCGAGGTCGAGGCCTATCCCTATTACGACGCCGCGACCCGCGGGGTGGACTTCGACGCCATGCTCGCAAGCCTGAAAGCGGCGGGGCCGGGGTCGATCATCGTGCTTCATGCCTGCTGCCACAATCCAACGGGTGCCGACATCAGCACGGCGCAATGGAGCAAGGTTGTGGATGTTGTGCGTGAGCGAAAACTCGTTGCCTTTATCGACATGGCCTACCAGGGATTTGCCGATGGCATTGAACCGGACGGCGCTGCAGTCCGCCAGTTTGCCGAATCCGGCCTCGCCTTTTTCATCTCGAGTTCGTTTTCGAAATCATTCTCTTTGTATGGCGAGCGCGTCGGCGCGCTGACCATCGTCACGGACAGCCGGGAAGAGTCCGCCCGCGTGCTGTCGCAAGTCAAGCGGGTCATTCGCACGAATTATTCCAACCCGCCGATTCACGGTGGCGCGATTGTCACCGCCGTACTCACCAGCCCCACATTGCGCCAGCAATGGGAAGCGGAACTGGCCGGCATGCGGGAGCGAATTCGCCATATGCGCACGGCATTGGTCGAGAGCATCGCGGCTGCCGGCGCCGAACAGGATTTCTCGTTCGTCGTCAAGCAACGCGGGATGTTCTCCTACACCGGGCTGACGGCCGAACAAGTCGAGCGCCTGAGGCGGGAATTCGCCATCTACGCGGTCAGTTCGGGTCGCATTTGCCTGGCCGCCCTCAATTCGAAGAATATCGGTTATGTTGCCAAGGCGATCGCCGAAGTGCTCAAGTCGTGACGTCGATAGTCTGACAAGTCAAACGGCGCCGTGGCGCCGTTTTTCTTTTCTTGATCAGCGCAAGCTGCCCGGCGCAACCGGCACTTCCAGCGGCAACTCCGGGCCGCCGACGTCGCTCGCTTCATCCGGCGCCGGCGCGCCCGGTTCGACCGCCGATGGCGGTCTCGGCGCGGGTGGTGCCGGCACCTCCAGCACCGGCGCGGCAAGCGAACCGGCGATAATCACCGGCATACGCACCCGCCGCGCGTTCGAGCCAACCGCAGTGCTCAAGCGCCCCGAAAGCGCCTCGAGCGCGCCAATGGTGATTTCACCGCGACCGTCCAACGCGCCCGCGTCGAGCTTGCGGATGGTGACACGGGTCAAACGATCGCCAACCTCCAGGCGTCCGGAGAGTGCGTCGAAGTGCGTCTCGCCGCCCTGAATGCTGCCCATGCCGCGTTCGCGCAATGCGGCCCCGAAGTCCATGCCGTACAGCGTCCCGTTCTCGACGACGAACTCACCTGACAGTGCATCGACGGTACGAATTTCGGCGGGATGCGCAGCGCGCGCAGTCACATCGAACTCGCCGTTGATCGCTCCATCGACCCGCACACCCGCGCCGACCGCCTTGAACAGGCGCGCCGTTTCGATGCGCCCGAGTGTGAGTTTCGCGGCCAGCACCGCGCCCTGGTTCCACGACAGCTGGCCGCTGGCGGTCAATTTTCCACCAAACACGCCAGCGCCCAGCGCGCTCGCTTCGAAATTCATATCACCGAGCGTGCCGTTCAACTGATACGTGTCCAGCGCGATACCCGGGAATACCCGCAGCGGCTGGTTCACCGCAAGCACATCAAGCGCCAGACGTTTATCGGCCGGTTTCACTTCAACCACCACGCGACGCTCGGCAGAGTGCACGCGCGCCACGCGCGGGCCATCGTGAAGGGCAACCTCGCCGTCGAAGCCACTCCACCGCTCGTCACCGACCAGGACCGTCGCGTCGGTGATCGAAACGGCCGAGATGCGCCGAGTCGGCCAGGGCGCCGACAACAAGGCCGATAGCGCCGACGGGCGTCCGCGAAGCGTGTCGATCGTCACGTTGACGCGCCATGCCAAAGCGCGAAATGATGCCGAGTAGTCCGGGGCGATATAGACGTTGGCTGCCGACAATTCGCCCATCCCCGGCGCACGCACATCGCTCAACTGAAGGCTACCGCCGCGACGGGCCGAGACGCGCAGCGCGCCGAACTGAATGGGGTGGCCGATCTGCATCGCCGCCTGCGCCTCGATCGTTTCGCGGTAGCGCTCGGGCAAAAGGAAAGCGGCGACGACCAGTGCCGCCAACACGCCGATTCCCAGCACAGGCACCAGCCCGCGCACCGCCCTGCCGATGTAATAACGCGTCGCGATTACGCCACCGCGGGTGCGATCAGCCAGATTGGGACCGCGCTCCGGATCCTCCGCCGGCGCTTCGCGCGGCGCGTCGGCCCGCATCAGGGCGTCTTCATTGATCTCCGGCTCGCACGTCCCGATCATGTCGGGTTCCGGCTCGCTCGCCACGAAACTCGGCTCGCGGCGGGCTTCCGTAACGCATGGCAGCGCTGAATCATCGCGCATGTCTTCGCTCTCGGATTTTCGGGCGGCGGACGCCGCTGCGGCATGCTCGAGCGCTTCGATTTCGGATTCGTCGAAAGGCCGGACGATGGCCGGCTCGGCGGCCGCTGCAACGGGTCGATCGCTTGTTTTCGCGGCCACCGGCACCGGTACATCGGCTTCGCGCGCACGCGATCGTGGCTCCTTCTGGTGCGCCCCGCCAATGTCCGTGTCGTGTTCTGGTTTCTGCCTGAGCGAAGAGATCAAACCCTGCCGATGCAACTCGTTGATGTTCGCTTCGATTTCCAGCGACGCACCGAATCGCTGCTTGAGTTCGCGCACCGAAAGCTTGCCATCCACCAGCAGCAAGGTTGCGCGCAGCTCAAGCGACGCGATGGAGCGCGGCTGACGCGCACGCGTTTCCCCCTCGGTCGTTCTGCTGAAAACGGTGTCTTTGAAGGCCATTAAAAATTCCGGTTCTCGCCGCGATGCGATGTCGATAAAGCAGGCGGCATTTTCTCATACAAAAGTTGACAGTCGATATGCCAATTCCTATACTGCGCGCTCTTTCGGATCCCCGATAGCTCAGTTGGTAGAGCAATGGACTGTTAATCCATGTGTCCCTGGTTCGAGCCCAGGTCGGGGAGCCACAAGGAATACGAGGGGCTGTCGCATCGCGGCAGCCCCTTTCTTTGTTTACCGAGCGCCTTCTCTACACGCGCGTTGCTCGCTGCCATGGTGGGCGCGCAAATTCATCGCGACGGCCGCCCGACTTGAACGAAGTCGTGTCATTATTGCCTGCTATAACATCGACAGATTTTTTCAGAACTGTTGAATTCAATGGTAACGAAAGACATACGCCAGTCAGCCACCGCATTGACGGACACCCGCGGCCGGCCAATGCGCGACCTTCGCATCTCGGTCACCGACCGATGCAACTTCCGCTGCACCTACTGCATGCCGCGGTCGGTGTTCGACAAGAAGTACAACTTCCTGGCGCGCACGGAACTGCTGAGTTTCGAGGAAATCGTCCGTGTGGCCACCGTTTTCGTGTCTCTCGGTGTGCGCAAGATTCGGGTCACCGGTGGCGAGCCGCTATTGCGGCGCAATGTCGACAAGCTGATCGGCGCCTTGCACCGGATACCACAGCTCGAACTCACCCTCACCACCAACGGGGTGCTGCTGCCGCGCATGGCGCCGCGACTTGCCGAGGCGGGTCTGAGGCGTGTCACGGTCAGCCTCGATTCGCTCGACGACGCCACATTCCGCCGTATCAGTGATGTCGACCTTTCGGTCAGCGACGTCCTCGCCGGCATCGACGCGGCGCAAGCCGCGGGATTGGGGCCGATCAAAGTCAACATGGTGGTCAAGCGCGGCGTGAACGATCAGCACATTGTCGACATGGCGCGCCACTTCAAGGACAGCGGGCACATCCTGCGTTTCATCGAATTCATGGATGTCGGCGCGTCCAATGGTTGGCGGCTCGACGATGTGGTGCCGTCGCGCGAAGTGATTTCCCGAATCAACGCAGTATTCCCGCTCGAGACGGTCGAGCCGAACTACCACGGAGAGGTTGCCGAGCGTTGGCGTTACCGCGATGGCAGCGGCGAGATCGGCGTAATTTCGTCGGTGACTCAGGCGTTTTGCGGCAGTTGCACGCGTATCCGGCTGTCCACCGAAGGCAAGCTTTACACCTGCCTGTTTGCCGGCGCAGGGCATGATCTGCGCGGCCCCCTGCGTGAAGGCGCAAGCGACGCCGAACTGGCCGCATTGATCTCGCGCGTCTGGCAGCAGCGAAGCGACCGCTACTCGGAAATCCGCAGCGACGCCACGCACGAACTCAAGCGCATCGAGATGTCTTACATCGGCGGCTGATCGCGTCACCGCGTCGCCGGCTGTGCATCCTCGCCGCCCAGCGCTTCTGGCAATTCGTCCACCTCGGCCGCCTCGATCTTCTTGAAATGTGCGGTGATCTTGCGCGAGCTGGTCTGCACGTCCTTGACGTCATTGCCGGCCTGCTCGATATGCCGCGCGAGCGCCTGCATGCGATCGTCGAAACGGTGGAAATCACGCGCCAGTTTGGCCAGCGCATCCTTGATCACGTGAATCTGCTTGCGCGTCTCGATATCCTTGAGTACGGCACGCGCGGTATTGAGCACGGCCATCAAGGTGGTTGGCGAGACGATCCACACCCGCCGTTGCTGCGCATGGCTGACGACCTCGGGATGTGAGGCATGAATCTCGGCAAACACGGCTTCGGCCGGCACGAACATCACGGCGCCGTCGGAGGTTTCACCCGGCACGATGTATTTCTCGGCGATCGCATCCACATGGCGTCGCACGTCGGCGCGGAACGTGCTTTGCGCAGCACGCCGATCGAATTCGCCGAGCGAGGCGTCGAACATGCGATGGTAGTTCTCGAGCGGAAACTTCGAGTCCACGGCCACCCGACCGGTCGGTTCGGGCAAGGTGATCACGCAATCGGCCCGCACGTTTCCCGGCAGGCCGACCTGGAACGCGAACGCATCGGGCGGCAACACATTGCGCACCAATGCCTCGAGCTGCACTTCACCGAAGGCGCCGCGTGCGCGCTTGTCGCCCAGCAATTCCTGCAAACTCACCACGTTGGTGGTCAGTCCGTCGATCTTCTTCTGTGCTTCGTCGATCGTCGCCAGGCGGGCCATCACATTGACGAATGTTTCATTGGTTTTTCGGAAACCCTCGTCGAGCCGCGCGTGCACTTGCCCGGTAATTACCTGCAGCCTTTCGTTGACGCTCCGGGTGAGCAGATCGATGCTCTGCGCCAGTTGATCCGATGAACTGCGCAGACCGGTTTGCAGCAGTTCGCGATCGGCCCGCGCGTGCTCGCCGAGCTTGTTGAGCGTCTGTTCAATCATCTCGCTGCGCAGCGCATTTTGGCCATTGACCAGGGCGTTGTTCAAGGCGGTCAATTGCAGGCGGGTGTCGCTGCGCGCCTCGCCGAGCTGCGTCTGCATACCCGCATGCAGCACATGGGTGGCGTCGCGGGTGTGTTTGAGTTCGGCCTCGAGACGAGTGCGCAGTTGCTCGCTTTGCCCCTGCCCCGCAGCCATCAGGCGGTCCGCCTGACCGATCAGGCCGCGATGTAGATCGTTGAGCATTTGGCGGTGCTGCGCTTCGAGCGCATCGTGCACCGATGCGCCGAGCGTATCGGGCAAGGAGCGCTGCAATTTGCCGATCCGTGCGACCAGCCACACCACGACGATCAGCAGCGCCACGAGGGCGACGCCGAGACTGTACAGCAGCTGGACTTGCGTCAGTGGAAACACGCCAAGCGCCTACGCACAAAAGTGCGCCGAGTATATCAGCGGCGGCCCAAGGCTCAGGCGGCGTCGCGCAGCAGTGCCAGCGGTGAATGGCGAAGCAGCGCGCGCGCGCCCAGCCATCCCGCGATGAGTACGCCAACCGCGCCGATCAGTGCGCCGACGAGTACCGGCGCCAGCGCCGGCGCATAATCCATGTCGAATACGCGTGCCGCCAGCAGCCACCCGACGAGGCTCGCGCCGACACCGGCAAGCGCACCGGCGATTGCCCCGAGCACCGCGAACTCCACCAAAAGTGTCTCGCGCAACTGCCGCATTCGCGCACCGAGGGTGCGCATCACGGCGAACTCCTGCGCGCGCTCGTCCTGGGTTGATTGAAGTGCTGCGAGCAGTACCACGACACCGGCCACGACGGCAAAACCAAAAACCAGCTCGACGACTGTGATGAGCCGGTCGATGATGCTTTCGACCTGCGCCATCACCGCGCCGACATCGATCAGCGAAATGTTCGGGAAGGCGCGCGTCAGCTCGAAGCCAAAATCCGCCTGCGCAGGATCGAGATGGAAACTGGTGATGAGACTGGCCGGGAAGTCAGCAAGCGCCGCGGGCGATGCGATAAAGAAGAAATTCACCCGCATCGAATCCCAACTCAAGATGCGTTCGCTGGTGATCGGTGCGCGAATGCGCTGGCCGGCGACGTCGAAGGTGACACTGTCGCCGACCTTGGCGCCCAGCGTCTCCGCGATGCCTGCCTCGACCGAGAATTCCGGCCCGCCGTTCGCGCCATGCCAGCGCCCCTCGGATATCTCGTTGCCGAGGGGTAGCTCCGCGTCGTAAGACAAATTGAACTCCCGTTCGGCCAGCCGCCTGGCGCGCGGATCGTCGTAGGCGTCGGGTGATAACGGCTCGCCGTTGATCTCGACAAGGCGACCGCGAATCATCGGCTGGACGTCCGGCGCTGCCATCCCCGCCGCCTCGAACTGCGCGAGAAAGTCGTCGCGCTGATCTGGCTGCAGATTGATGACAAAGCGATTGGGCGCATCTTCAGGCACTGTGTCACGCCACGCAGCGAGCAGATCGGCTCGCACCAGCGTCAGCACCAGCAAGGCCATGAGTCCCAGCCCGAGCGCAGTCGACTGAACCACATGGCTACCCATGCGCCGGCGCAAGGCCTGCAAACCGTAGCGCCAGCCGCCCGCCGTGCGGCTGCCCATCACCGTGACGCCGCGAAACACCAATGCGCTGACAGCGGCGAAACCCGCCAGCGCGCCAATGAAACCGACACCCACCCAGGCACCCAGGCGAACATCGTCTGCCACCCAAAGCACGATGAGCGCCAGCGTCACCAAGCCGCTGGCCCAGGCGCTGCGGGTGAGCGTCCGCGTCTGGCCAAACTCGCGACGCATCACGCGCAGGGTCGGCACGCGCGACAGGCCAATCAGGTGCGGCAAGACGAAACCGAGCAGCAGGACGAGTCCGACCACCACGCCGTGCAGCACCGGCATGGGGCCAGGTGGCGGCACGCTCGTCTTGAGCAGATCGCCGAGACCGCTGGCCAGCGTACCCTGCACGCCCCAGCCGATGCCCACGCCGATGAGCGACGCGATGATGCCGAAGACGATGAACTCGAACAGAAACAATTGAACGAGCTGAGATTGGCGCGCCCCGAGACAGCGCAGAACGGCGCAGCCGTCGAGATGGCGGCGCATGAAGCGGCGCGCGCTCATGCCGATGGCAACGGCCGCGAGCACCACTGCAAGTGTCGCGGCGAGCCGCAAAAAGCGCTCCGCGCGATCGAGCGCGATCCGTACCTCCGGGCGCGCGTTGTCGATCGACTCGATATGCGCACCGCGCGGCAGCGAAGATTCAATATCTTGTTGAAATGCGCGTACCGCTGCTTCGCTACCGGCGAGGTGAAGGCGGTACTGCACGCGCGATCCGTTCTGGATCAGGCCGGTGGCAGGCACGTCGGCGAGATTGATCATGACGCGCGGCAGCATGCTGAAAAAACTCGCACCGCGATCGGATTCGAAGGTCAGCACCCCGCCCACGCGGAACTGACTTTGCCCGAGCTGGACACGGTCGCCGACCGCGACCTCGAGCGCCGCGAGCGTACGTTCGTCCAGCCAGATTTCACCGCCTAACGGAATGGTGTCGACGGCCGCATCCGGCGCATTGCGCCGAGGCGCGACACGCACGCTGCCACGCAACGGATAGCCCGGCCCGACGGCCTTGACGGCGACCAGTTGAAAGGATTCGGCACCACTGACCATGCTGGAGAAGGTGAAGGTATCGACGATCTCGAGGCCCGCCTCGCGCGCTTGCTCACGTAGCGCCTCCGGCCACGGCTTGTCGGCGCGCAGCAACAAGTCGCCGCCGAGCAACTGGTTGGCTTCGCGGTCGAGACTGCGGGCGACACGATCGGTGAGGAAACCGACGCTGGTGAGGCTGGCCACCGCGACGATCAGTGCCAGGCCGAGCAGGTGCAACTCGCCCGCACGCAGGTCGCGCAACAGCATGCGCAGGGCGAGCCGCAATGAGGTCATGCGCAGATGGAGCCCGACAGCGTCAAAAGGTTCCGCCTATACCGAAAGCAGATGCTCGACCAGCCGCACCCAGTAGGTGACGCCGACGGGTATGACTTCGTCGTTGAAATCATAGTGCGGATTGTGCAGCATGCATCCGCCCTCGCCCGGCCCGTTTCCCAGCCAGACATACGCGCCGGGCCGCTGCTGCAGGAAATAGGCGAAATCCTCGGCACCCATGCTCGGCTTGAGGTCGGTGCGTACCGCAGCGGCGCCCGCCACCGTCGCCGCGACTTCGGCACAGAGCGCGGCTTCGCTGGCAGTATTGACGGTGACCGGATACTCCTGCCGGTATTCGAGCGTCACCTGCACGCCCAGTGCCGCGCCAACGCCGGCACAAACGCGCTGCATCGCCGATTCGACCTGCGCGCGCACATCGGCCGAGAGCGCGCGCACCGTGCCGGCGAGATTCGCACGGTCGGGAATGACATTGTGCGCCTCGCCGGCATGGAGTTTGGTTACCGAAAGCACGGCCGCCTCGAGCGGATCGACGTTGCGGCTCACCACGGTTTGCAGCGCCTGCACCAGCGCCGCCGCAGCGCTGACCGGATCGACGCCCAGATGCGGCATTGCAGCGTGCGCCCCCTGGCCCATGATCTCGATATCAAAGCGATCGGTCGATGCCATCACAGCGCCGCTGCGCACCGAGAAGTGCCCCGCCGGCAGACCCGGCCAGTTATGCATGCCATACACCGAATCGATCGGAAAACGTTCCAGCAAGCCGTCCTCGAGCATCTCGCGACCACCGCCGCCGCCTTCCTCGGCGGGCTGAAAGATCAGCACTACGGTGCCATCGAAATTGCGCTGTCGCGCCAGGTGTTCCGCCGCGCCGAGCAGCATGGTGGTGTGGCCGTCGTGGCCGCAGGCATGCATACAGCCCGCGTGACGCGACTGATGCGCGAAGTCGTTGCGCTCCTGCATCGGCAGCGCGTCCATGTCGGCGCGCAGGCCAATCGAGCGCGAGGATGATCCATTGCGGATGACCCCGACCACACCGGTGCGCCCGATGCCGCGATGCGTTTCGATCCCGGCGGCCTCGAGCCGCGATGCGACCAGTTCGGCCGTGCGGTGTTCGTTGAACGCCAGCTCGGGATGGGCGTGGATGTCACGCCGCAACAGGGTCAGCGCGGCATGCTCTGTTTTGACAGCCTCAAGAAGTTGCATGCGTCACCTCATGAATCGATTTGATTGCAATGCTTCAGTGTAATGCGGTCCCGATTTCGCCGGTGCCGCCATGCGCAAGGTGCGCGACATCAAACAGGATTCAGTCGGACGCGGTGCTCGTTTCAGCACTTTGCGCACGGCGTTCCGGCCGCAAGGTACCGAGGAAATCGACCACTTCTTCAAGCGCTCGCGTGCGGCGCATCGGTGGCAAGCTTCGCCACACGCGCCGTCCGTAGGGCTTGTCGACCATGCGTGGGTCGCACACCACCAGCACGCCGCTGTCCTGTTCCGTTCGGATCAGGCGTCCGGCGCCCTGCTTCATGTTGATCACTGCGCGCGGGAGCTGGTAGGTCATGAAAGGATTGACGCCGGCCTTGCGCAAATGTTCGATCCGCGCCGCGAGCACCGGATCGTCGGGCGGTGCAAAAGGGAGCTTGTCGATGATCACCACCGAGAGCGCGTCGCCCGGCACATCGACACCCTCCCAGAAACTCTGGCTGGCAACCAGCACCGCATTGCCCAGTTCGCGAAAACGCGCCAGCAGTTGACTGCGCGAGGCCTCGCCCTGAACCAGCACGGGCAGTTCGCGCGCCGAACCTTTCAGCGCATCAGTCAGCCGGGCATGAATCCTGCGCATCGCGCGCAGCGAGGTGCACAGCACGAAGGTGCGCCCCTGCGCCGCCTCGATCAGTGGCAGCGCCACATCCGCCACGGCATCGGCATACTCCGGCGCGTTCGGATTCGGCATCGGTGCAGGCGCGTAGAGCATGGCGTGCGTGTCATAGGCAAACGGACTGCCCCACACGGCGGTCTGCGGCGGTGCCTCGAGGCAATCGAGACCCATCTCCCGAATGTAATGGCCAAAATCCTCCCCCACGGCCAGAGTTGCCGAGGTGAACAGCCAGGCACGCGGGTGGCCCTGCATCTGCCGCACGAACAGATCCCCGATCTGTAGTGGCGTGCTGTGCACGAGAATCGATTGGGTGAATACCTCGACCCAGCGCACCACGCCCGAGTCTTCGGGCGAAATCCAGCAGTTGAGGCGTGACATCATGTCGGCGAAGCGTCGCTGGCAATTCGCCAACCCCTCTGAACGCTCGGCTTGCGTGCCGAGCAATTCACCAAAGTCGGCGAGCGTATCGCGCAGCGCGTTGATGGCAGGCATGAAGCTGCGATGGCGGTCGATTTGGTCGAGGCCGATGCGCGCGTTCTCGTCCTTGACCGACAGACGCCAGTCGCGCGCCGCCTTCTCGACACGCCGGGTATGCTCGATCAAGTCGCGGCAGTCGGCGGCGCCGGTCATCGTCTCGTTGCGTGTATCGCGCGCGAGTTCGATCACCTGCGCGCTGGACACCGACTCACCGAAGAACATCGTCGCCGTCTCGGGCAGTTGATGCGCCTCGTCGAATATCACTGTATTGCACGCTGGCAGAAGTTCACCCATGCCTTCGTCGCGCAACACCACGTCGGCAAAAAACAGGTGATGATTGACCACGACGACGTCGGCCTCCATCGCGTCGCGCCGCGCGGCGAGCACGAAGCACTCCTTGACGTTGGGGCATTCCTGGCCGAGGCAGTTGTCGCGTGTCGAGGTGGCGGCCATCCACGCGCCGCTGTCTTCGGGCACATCGCCGCATTCGGACTTGTCACCCGTTTGGCTCACTTTTGCGAAACGCACGATCTGGCGCAAATGCCCCGCCTCTTCGGCACTGCGCAGGCGCCCTTCGCTGGCATTGCGCGCAAGATGGTAATGGCACACATAGTTGGAACGCCCCTTCAACAAGGCGGTCGATACCGGCAGCTTGAGGGCCGTGCGCACGGTTGGCAGATCACGGCGGTAGAGCTGATCCTGCAAGGTCTTGGTACCGGTTGATATCAAGACCTTGCCACCCGACTGAAGGGCAGGCACAAGATAAGCGAAGGTTTTGCCCGTGCCGGTGCCTGCCTCGGCAATGAGCACCGCGCAGGAATCGATGGTCGCCGCAATGCGCTGCGCCATTTCAATCTGTTGCGGCCGCGGCAGGAAACCCGGCACCACTCGGGCCAAGGCGCCTTGCGGGCCGAAGACCGCGGCGAGATCACTCATCGTGTCGGAGCACCGGCACTATTCGGGGCGATGCGCTTCGGCGAGGTATTCGTAGGTGCGCATTTCAAACAGGCGGCTGACGGTGCGCGTGAACTCGTTGGCGTAGTGGCCCTCGCGATAGAGTTCTTCGGCCGGTACATCGGCACTCATGATCAGCTTGACGCGGTGCTCATATAAAACGTCGATCAACCAGGTGAAGCGACGCGCCTCGCTCGACATCGACGCGGTCAGTTTTGGCACCGCCGAAAGCAGGATCGTGTGGTTGGCGCGCGCCAGCTCGAGGTAATCGTTCTGCGATCGCGGTCCGCCGCACAAGGCGGGAAAAAGAAACCACACGATGCCCGGTGCAATCCGTTGCGCAGGAATCCGGCGGCCGAGCACCTCGACTTCGCCACCCTTTCCTGCGGATCCCGCGATCTTGAAGAAGTCCTCCGTCAAACGGGCGCGCGCCTTGGCGTCGTCAGGAATAAGGTAGGTTTCCATCTGCGACAGCGAACGCAAGCGATAGTCGGTACCGTCGTCGATCTCGATTACGTCGAAGCGCGTCTTGATCAGCTTGATGGTCGGCAGGAAGTTGATGCGCTGCAAGCCGTTCGGGTAAAGCCCGTCCGGGGGGTAGTTCGAGGTCATGACGAAGATCACCCCGCGCGCAAACAAGGCTTCGAGCAGACGGCCGAGAATCATCGCGTCGGCGATATCGGAGACGTGAAACTCGTCGAAACACAGCAGTCGCACGCTCGTCGAAATACGGTCGGCGACGGTCTGCAGAGGATCCGCCGTGTGATTGAGCGACTTCAGATCGTTCTGCACTTCCTGCATGAAGGCGTGGAAATGCACGCGGCGCTTGCGCTCGTATGGCACCACGTCGAAGAAACAATCCATCAGAAAGCTCTTGCCGCGCCCCACGCCACCCCAGAAGTACACGCTTTTCGGCTCGGCGGGCTTAGCGAAGATCTTCCGCAACACACTACGCCGAGCTACCTTGAAGCCGAGCAGCTCGGCGTACAGGGTTTGCAGCCGTTGCACGGCGGCGAGCTGGGACGGGTCCGCTTGGAAGCCACGCTCGGATAGTTGCGACTTATAGGCATCCAGCATGCCCGTTTCGGAGACGTTCAGAACGCTGTGAGGCATCGACACTAGATTCGTTGGCTGAGAAAACAAAGGCGGGTGACGGATGTTACCCCATCCGTCACCCGCCCTCGCGTCGCGGCGGCGTCCGTCAGAAGTGCAACGGGCGCTTGTGGACCGCGAGTGCGGCCTCGTGGACCACTTCCGAAAGCGTCGGATGAGCGTGGCAGATACGCGCCAGATCCTCGGCGGCACCATGGAACTCCATCGTCACCACCGCTTCGGCAATCAGCTCCGACGCGTTATTGCCGATGATGTGAACACCGAGTATGCGGTCGGTTTCCTCGGACGCGATCATCTTCACGAAGCCGGTCGTGTCGCTCTGTCCGAGCGCGCGCCCATTGGCAGCAAAAGGAATTTTCCCGGTGCGATACTTGACGCCGTCGTCCTTGAGCTGCTGTTCGGTCTTGCCGACCCAGGCGATTTCCGGCGATGTATAGATGACCCAGGGCACCGTGTTGAAATCGCAGTGGCCCGCTTGACCATCCATCATTTCGGCGACCATCACGCCCTCTTCCATTGCCTTGTGGGCCAGCATGGGACCACGCACCACGTCGCCGACGGCCCAAACCCCCGACAGATTTGTCTTGCAGTGGTCGTCCACCTCGACGAAACCGCGCTCGTCGATCTTGAGTCCGACCGCGTCCGCGTTCAGGCCGTCGGTATTTGGCACACGGCCGACGGAAACGATCAATTTGTCGAAAACCGCCTTCTGCTTGCCGTCCTTGTCCTCGTACTCGACCGTCACTGTCTTCTTGTTCTTTGCAGGTGTCACCGTGCCGACCTTGACGCCGAGCTTGATGTCCATGCCCTGCTTCGTGAATACCTTCTGTGCTTCCTTGGCGATGTCCTGGTCCGTCGCCGCGAGAAAGCTTTCCATTGCTTCGAGCACGGTGACTTCCGAACCCAGGCGGCGCCAAACCGAACCCATTTCAAGGCCGATCACGCCCGAGCCGATCAGGCCAAGGCGCTTGGGCACGGCATCCAGTTCGAGCGCGCCAATGTTGTCGCAAATCAGCTTGTTGTCGACTGCCACGTCGGGCAGGTGGCGCGCCGTCGAGCCGGTGGCGACGATGACCTGCTTGGCTTCGACCGTCTGATTGCCAACCTTCATTTCCCAGCCGTCTTCCGCCTTGCCGACAAAACTGCCGTGGCCCGACAGCATGGCGACCTTGTTCTTCTTGAACAGGCCTTTGATACCCCCGGTCAGTTGATCGACGATCTTCGCCTTGCGCGCAATCATGGTCGGCACATCGATGCTCGCCTTGCCCACCTTGATGCCCTGATCCGCAAAACTGTGATCGACCTCCTCGTAAACATGCGAGGTATGCAGCAGCGCTTTCGACGGAATGCAGCCGACATTGAGGCAGGTTCCGCCGAGACGCGGCTCGCCTTTCGGGTCGGCGTACGGATTCGATTCGGCACACGCCGTCTTGAAACCGAGTTGCGCAGCACGAATCGCAGCGACATAGCCGCCGGGACCACCGCCAATCACCAGTACGTCAAATTGTGAATCCGACATTCATCTCTCCCTTTGATTTCCGGGCGGACCTGTGAGGTCCGCCCGAAGCCGTTCTCAGACGTCCAGAAGCAAACGCGCGGGATCCTCAAGCGCCTCTTTCATTGTCACCAGGCCGAGTACCGCCTCGCGCCCATCGATAATGCGATGGTCGTAGGACATGGCGAGATAGTTGATCGGGCGGATGACGATCTCGCCATTTTCGACGACCGCGCGATCCTTGGTGGCGTGAATGCCGAGAATGGCAGACTGCGGCGGGTTGATGATCGGCGTCGACAACATCGACCCGAACACGCCGCCATTGGAAATGGAGAACGTGCCACCGGTCAGCTCTTCGAGAGAGAGTTTGCCGTCCTTCGCCTTTTGTCCATACTCACCGATCTTCTTTTCGATATCGGCAATCGACATCTGATCGGCATCGCGGATAATCGGCACGACCAGACCGCGCGGGCTGCCGACGGCAATACCGATGTCGAAATAGCCGTGATAGACGATGTCACTGCCGTCCACCGAAGCGTTGATGATCGGGTACTTCTGCAGCGCCGCAACCGCGGCCTTGACGAAGAATCCCATGAAGCCCAGGCGAACGCCGTGGGCCTTCTCGAACTTGTCGCCGTACTGCTTGCGCATGGCCATGATGGGCGCCATGTTCACTTCGTTGAACGTGGTGAGAATGGCGTTCTCGTTCTTCGACTGGATGAGCCGCTCGGCAATTCGCGCGCGCAGGCGCGTCATCGGCACACGCTCTTCAGGCCGATCACCCTCCCCGACCACCGGCGTATCGGACACCGAGGCGGCGCGCTTGCCCGCCGAGGCTGCGTCCTGTTTGGTCACGCGGCCACCGCGGCCCGTGCCCTTCACGTCCTCCTCCGCAACACCTTTTTCGGCCAGAATCTTGCGTGCCGAGGGACTCGCCGAGCCGTCCTTGGTCGATTCCTTGGCGGGCGCCGATTTTTCTTCGGGCGCCGCTTCGGCGGACTTCTCGTCGCTGCTCGAAACGACAGACGCCTTGGCGTCGCTGTCGATCTGCGCGATCACGTCGCCGCTACCGACCGTTTCACCGTCGCCCTTGATGATCTTGATCAGCACGCCATCGGATGGCGCGGGCGTTTCAAGAACCACCTTGTCGGTCTCGATGTCGATGAGGTTCTCGTCACGCGAAACGGCCTCACCCTCTTTCTTGTGCCAATTCACCAGCGTGGCTTCTGACACCGACTCGGAAAGTTGCGGAACTTTGACTTCAATAATCATCAATTCACCCCCTGAGATACAACATTCTTTGTTATTTGATCAATCAACCTGAATCGGGCTGAACGCGTTCTGGATGACCGTGCGCTGCTGTTCGCTGTGCTTAGCGTAATAGCCGACGGCAGGTGACGACGACGCCGGTCGACTGACCAGAAGCAGACGCTGCTTGGGACCGAGCACATTGACCAGATGCTGGCGCGAAGCAAACCAGTACCAGGCGCCCTGATTGCGTGGCTCCTCCTGGCACCAGACGACTTCCCTTACGTTCGGATATTTCTCGAGCTCGGCCAGGAACGCGTCGCGTGGGAAGGGGTACAGCTGTTCGAGACGAACGACGGCAATATTCTTGACCTTCTCTTCGCGGCGATACGCCATCAGTTCGTAATAAATCTTGCCCGAACACAGCACCACACGTTTGACCTTCTCGTTTTCGAGCTCATCCACCTCGCCTATGACGGTGCGATAGCTTCCCTTGGCGAAATCATCGAGGCTCGAGACAGCCTCCTTGTGACGCAGCAGTGATTTGGGTGTAATGACGACCAGCGGCTTGCGCAATTTGCGCACCATCTGACGGCGCAGCAGGTGGAAGATTTGCGCCGGTGTGGTCGGCACGCAGACCTGCATGTTCTTCTCAGCACACAACTGCATGAAGCGCTCGATGCGTGCGGAAGAGTGCTCCGGACCCTGCCCTTCATAGCCATGCGGCAGCAGGATGGTCAGCCCGACCAGGCGCCCCCATTTGGCCTCGCCCGAACTGATGAACTGATCGATCACGACCTGGGCACCATTCACGAAGTCGCCGAATTGTGCTTCCCAAACCACCAGGTCACCGGGTTCGGCAGTGGAGTATCCGTATTCAAAGGCGAGCACGGCCTCCTCGGAAAGGACCGAGTCGTACACCTGCATCCGAGCCTGGCCGTCCTGAATGTGCGCAAGCGGAACGTAGGCCCCTTCGTCCCAAGTGTCCCGCTTTTGATCGTGCAATACCGCATGCCGATGGAAGAAGGTGCTGCGCCCCACGTCTTCGCCCGAAACACGAACACCGTAGCCCTGAATCAGCAGGCTCGCGTAGGCCAGATTCTCGCCCATGCCCCAGTCAATCGGGTGCTCGCCGCGACCCATCGCTGCACGATCATTGATGATTTTCTTGACCCGCGAATGCAACGAAAACCCCTCGGGCAACGTTGTCAAGCGTTCGGCCAGTCGCTTGATTTCCTTGATCGGCACGGACGTATCCGCTTCATCGGTGTATGCCTTGCCGATAAACGGGGTCCAGTCGACAGCGAAGTGGCGATTGTGACCGGAGAGCACCGGGTTGGAGAGCAACTCGCCCTTGTCCAGGTGTTCGCGGTACTCCGCGATCATCTGATCCGGCTCTTCCTCCGAGCACACCGTCTCCTGCACCAGACGGTCCGCGTAGATCTTTCGCGTCCCCGGGTGTTTGGCGATCTTGCGGTACATCAAGGGCTGGGTCACCATCGGCTCGTCCTGCTCGTTGTGGCCGAGCTTGCGAAAGCAGATGAGATCGACAACCACGTCTTTCTTGAATTCGTTGCGGAACTCCACGGCCAGCGCCGTGACCAGCGCAACCGCCTCCGGGTCATCCCCATTCACGTGGAAGATCGGCGCCTCGACCATCTTGAAAATTTCGGTGCAGTAGAG
>CBDULG010000005.1:0-23188 GCA_965367985.1 uncultured Rhodocyclaceae bacterium | reverse complement strand
ATGGATGTGCCGGTCGCGCTGGGTATCGGCAGCGCCTTCGCGGCCAGTTGCTGGGCGACGTTCACCGGCAGCGGCGAAGTCTACTTCGACTCGGTGGCGATGTTCGTTTTTTTCCTGCTGTGCGGGCGCTATCTCGAGATGATCGCGCGGCAGCGGGCGGTGCGTGGTGTCGAATCGCTGGGCAAGGTGCTCCCCGCGTTTGCCGAAAAGCTCGTCGACGGCGGCCATGATGAGCGGGTGCCGGTGTCGACGCTGGTGCCCGGAGATCGCGTGCGCATCAAACCCGGCGAGGCGATCCCGGCTGACGGCGTCGTGCTCGACGGAGCGAGTTCGGCTGACGAGTCCTTGCTGACCGGAGAGAGCCGCCCGGTCGCCAAGCGCGCTGGCGCCCTGGTAACCGGCGGCAGCCTCAATGTGTCAAGTCCGCTGGTAATCGAGGTGCAACAGATCGGCGATGCGACACGCCTCGCGGCGATCAAGCGCCTGATGGAGCGCGCCGCGAGCGAGAAGCCGGCGCTCGTGCGCCAAGCCGACCGGGTCGCGGGCTGGTTCATTGCCGCACTGCTCGTGTTGGCCGTGTCGACGGGCGTCGCCTGGTATCTTCTCGATCCTTCGCGCGCCCTGTGGGTATTCGTTTCCGTGCTCGTGGTCAGTTGCCCGTGCGCTTTGTCGCTTGCCACGCCGGTGGCATTGACGGTCGCTTCCGACACGCTTGCCCGCGGCGGCGTGCTGGTCACGCGCGGCCACGCGATTGAGACGCTGGCGCGCGCCGATACCTTCATGTTCGACAAGACCGGCACGCTCACCGAAGGCGCGCTCCGCCTGGTCGAAATCGTGCCCGTCGATGGCGTCGATACACAGCGCGCAATTACCATCGCCGCCGCTTTGGAGCGCGGCTCGGAACATCCGATCGCAAATGCACTGCGCGCCGCCGCGAGAGCCGACCCAGCGGATCCGCGCAGCGTCGTGGCGCACACCGGGCAGGGCGTCGAGGGTGAATTGGACGGCGTGTGCTACCGGATCGGCCGTGATGACTTTGTGCAGGCGATCAGCGGTGTGCCGCCGCCGGACGCATTCAAGGACTGGACGAAGGTGGAGCCGGCCGAGACGCGCGTCTATGTTGGCAGCCCGGCGGGCTGGCTCGCGATGTTCCGTTTGGCCGACGTGACGCGTTCCGGCGCGGCCGAAATGCTCGACGCCTTGCGCGAACGTGGCGCCCAGGTGGGTATTCTCAGTGGCGATGCGCCGGAGACGGTGGCAGCGTTTGCGCGAGAGCTAAATGTGAGCGATGCGCGCGGCGGCCTGTCGCCACAGGACAAGCATGATGCGATCGCGGAGCAGCAGCGCGCAGGGCGCGTCGTGGCAATGATCGGCGACGGGGTGAACGATGCGCCGGTGCTGGCGCAGGCCCATGTGTCGGTGGCCATGGGCGAGGGCACCGAACTGGCGCGCACTCAAGCCGATGTGGTGTTGCTCGGGGGCAAACTGTCCGCATTGGCGGCTGGTGTCGACACGGCGCGCAAAACGCTTAAGGTGATCCGGCAAAATCTGTTCTGGGCGTTTGGCTACAATATCTGCGCGATTCCCCTGGCGATGGCCGGGTGGGTCACACCTTGGATGGCGGGCATCGGCATGTCCGCAAGCTCGCTGCTCGTCGTCCTCAATGCGCTGCGGCTGCAGCGCTCATCTGCCGTGCCCTGAAAATGGAAAGCCTCTACCTGCTCATCCCGCTGTCCGTCGTGCTGGTTCTCGTGATCGGTGTGCTCTTCTGGTGGTCGGTCCGCAGCGGCCAGTTCGACGACCTGGAAGGGCCGGCATTTCGGGTCGTGCGCGATGACGATCGGCCAGAAATTGCCGACGAGGCGTCCGCTGAAGGGAATGATGAGCCACCGGGGCGCGACCAAGGTGACACGAATTGGCGCCACCGCGATTCCGCGCGCAGTGAAGATTGACACATGTCAATTCGGTTTTCCGACGTAAAGGCATACTTCAGCCATGGTTAATCGGGCGCGCCACTTCAGTTGGCTGGCGGGTTCGATGCAGAGAATCTATGTCTCTCTGTTGGGGTTGGGGGTGCGTGCGAACGCACCCTTTTTTTGTGCTTTTTTTGACTCCCCGTCTCGACTTTTTGGACGCCGCGCCGTGCAACAGAATGTTGACTTGCGTCAAACGTCGGAGCGGGTCATAAACTACCTTGCGGCAGGATCGTGGCACAATTGCCTGTCGGCGCGTGGGCGTTGGGAACAAAACCAAAATACTGAGGGGTAACTCACATGCAATCGCAAACGACTTACAACTATAAAGTCGTGCGCCAGTTCACCATCATGACGGTGGTTTGGGGAATCGTGGGCATGCTCGTCGGCGTCATCATCGCGGCGCAGCTCGTGTGGCCCGAGTTGAATCTGGCCGAGTGGTTCCACTTCGGCCGGCTGCGGCCGCTTCACACCAATGCGGTGATTTTCGCATTCGGTGGCTGTGCGCTGATGGGTACGTCGTATTACGTCGTCCAGCGAACCAACCATACGCCACTTTTTGCCCCCGGGCTTGCGGCGTTCACTTTCTGGGGCTGGCAACTGGTCATCGTTCTTGCGGCGATCACCTTGCCACTGGGTTATTCGACGACCAAGGAATACGCGGAACTCGAATGGCCGATCGACCTCCTCATTGCCGCGGTCTGGGTCGCATACGCGGTCGTCTTCTTCGGCACCATCGCCAAACGGAAGACGGCGCATATTTACGTGGCGAACTGGTTTTACGGTGGTTTTATCCTCACGGTTGCGCTGCTCCATATCGTGAACAGCGCGGCGATTCCGGTTTCGCTGACCAAGTCGTACTCCGCCTACGCCGGCGTGCAGGACGCAATGATCCAGTGGTGGTACGGTCACAACGCGGTCGGTTTCTTCCTCACCGCCGGCTTCCTCGGCATGATGTATTACTTCGTGCCCAAGCAGGCAGAACGACCGGTGTATTCCTACCGGCTGTCGGTGGTCCATTTCTGGGCGCTGATCTTCACCTATATGTGGGCTGGCTCCCACCATCTGCATTACACGGCACTGCCGGACTGGACCCAGTCAGTCGGCATGGTGTTTTCACTGATTCTGCTGGCGCCGTCGTGGGGCGGCATGATCAACGGAATCATGACCCTGTCGGGCGCCTGGCATAAGCTGCGCACCGACCCGATCCTCAAGTTCCTCATCACCTCGCTTTCCTTTTACGGCATGTCGACTTTCGAAGGCCCGATGATGTCGGTCAAGACGGTGAATGCGCTGTCGCATTACACCGACTGGACGGTGGGTCATGTGCACTCCGGTGCGCTGGGATGGGTGGCGATGATCTCGATTGGCTCCGCGTACTATCTGCTGCCGCGCATGTACGGCAAGACGGAGATGTACTCGGTCAAGCTGATCACAGCGCACTTCTGGATCGCCACCATCGGCGTCGTGCTCTATATCGCGTCGATGTGGATTGCCGGCGTGATGCAGGGTTTGATGTGGCGCGCGACCAATGTGGATGGCACGCTGACGTATTCCTTCGTCGAGTCGGTCAAGGCAAGCTACCCCTTCTGGTCGATTCGCTTGCTGGGCGGTGTCCTTTTCCTGAGCGGCATGGTGATCATGTTCTACAACATGGTGAAAACAATCGCCGGCGAGAAAGCCTACAGCGCGCCTGTGGTCGCGCCGCAGGCTGCACACGCATAGATCGGGGAGAGGGATATGGCTAAAAACAATCATGAATTCATCGAGCGCAACGTCGGCTGGATGATCGTCTTCACGCTCCTGGTGGTCAGCGTGGGGGGGCTGGTTGAGATCGTTCCGCTGTTTCACCAGACCTCGACAACTACGCCCCACAACGAGATGGTCAAGCCGTACGACCCCTTGAGGTTGGCCGGCCGTGACATTT
The DNA here is from genome assembly GCA_965367985.1 of uncultured Rhodocyclaceae bacterium. Taxonomy (GTDB): domain Bacteria; phylum Pseudomonadota; class Gammaproteobacteria; order Burkholderiales; family Rhodocyclaceae; genus Nitrogeniibacter. The sequence continues at coordinate 19,288 of CBDULG010000005.1, read as the reverse complement.
ACATGCGCGAGGGCTGTCTCAACTGCCACTCGCAGATGATCCGCCCGTTCCGCGCAGAGACGGAACGCTACGGTCACTATTCGGTAGCGGGCGAGTTTGTCTACGACCATCCTTTCCAGTGGGGCTCCAAGCGTACCGGTCCGGATCTGGCGCGGGTCGGTGGCCGCTATTCGGATGAATGGCATCGCGTCCATTTGAACAACCCACGCGATCTCGTGCCCGAATCGAACATGCCCGCCTTTCCTTGGCTCGAGCGCCCGGTCGACGCGAGCGACATCGAAGCGAAGATGCGCGCGCTGAACAAAGTCGGCCTGCACAAGTATTCCGATGAGGACATCGCGGGCGCCAAGGCGGCGCTCGACGGCAAGACCGAGATGGAAGCAGTGATCGCCTATCTGCAAGGCCTCGGCCTGGCGCTGCAGAACGTGAAGTGAGCGGATCGGGATTGCGCTGTGGATATCAATGATCTTCGTTCGATACTAACGGTACTCGCGTTCGTGTCCTTTCTGGGCATTTGCGCGTGGGCGTACAGCAAATCCGCCAAAAAGGGATTCGACGAAGCGGCGCAATTGCCCTTCTCTGAAGACGAGCTGCCGCACCGCGACGACGCGGCGGGGCAAGGAAAAGAAGGAAAAGATAATGGCTGACTTCGTTAGCGGCTTCTGGAACGGCTATGTCATGGTGCTGGTCGCGTTGAGTCTGGCGTTTTGCGTTTTCATTATTGCCGCCAATATGGGCAAGGGCTCGGAAACGGCTGGCAAGCCGGACCTGCACGGCCATGTGTGGGATGAAAACCTGACCGAATACAACAACCCGTTGCCGCGATGGTGGATGTACCTGTACTGGATTACGGTGATATTTGCGATCGTGTATCTGGCGCTCTATCCCGGCTTCGGCGACGTCAAGGGACTCTATCGCTGGTCGTCGACCGGGCAGTATGAAACCGAGATCGCCAAGGCCGACGAACGCTATGCGCCGATCTTCAACAAGTACGCGGGCATGGACCTTAAGGCGGTAGCCGCCGATCCCGACGCCAAGGCGACCGGCCAGCGTCTGTTCCTCACTTACTGTGCGCAGTGCCACGGCTCCGATGCGCGTGGTGCCGAAGGCGGTTTCCCCAATTTGACGGACGACGACTGGCTGTACGGTGGTGAGCCCGACGTTATCAAGACGACGCTTCTTGGCGGCCGGCAGGGTGTGATGCCGCCATTGGGTGCGGCGCTTGGCAGTGACGGTACCGAAGATGTTGCCAACTATGTTCGCTCGCTGTCGGGTCTTGCGCACGATTCGCTGCGCGCCCAGCGGGGCCAGGAATTGTTCGCGCAAAATTGCGCGGCATGCCACGGCGCCGATGCGAAGGGAATGCACGCAGTTGGCGCGCCCAACCTGACCGACGATATCTGGCTGTATGGATCGTCCAAGCAGACGATCATGGAAACCATCATGCAGGGCCGGAACAACAAGATGCCGGCATTCGAGGCCTTCCTCGGCAACGACAAGGTGCATCTGCTTGCTGCCTATGTCTATGGGCTTTCGAATTCGAGCGCTGCCAACTGAACTGCCTCGCGCGCCAATTCAGTATCCCCGGGTCGCGCCCGGGGATATTTCGCTGCGCTATATGAGAATCTACGGATAAACCGATCATGAGTCCGCCAGAGCCACAGCCTCAAACTGTTAACTTCGTATCGAAAGAGGCTTCGGGCGATTCGATGTACGCCGCGCGCAAGAAGATCTACGCGCGGTCCACCACCGGCGTGTTTGCCAAGTGGCGCTGGATCCTGGTGTGGGCCACGCAACTGCTGTTTTACGGGCTGCCGTGGCTGACATGGAACGACCGGCAGGCCGTGCTGTTCCACCTCGTCGAGCGCAAGTTCTATATTTTCGGCTGGGTCTTTTGGCCGCAGGACGTCTTCTACCTGGCGATTCTGCTCATCATTTCCGCCTTCGCGCTGTTCTTCTTCACCGCCATGGCCGGGCGCTTGTGGTGCGGCTATGCCTGTCCGCAAACGGTGTATACCGAGATATTCATGTGGGTCGAGGAGAAGATCGAAGGCGGGTGGAACAAGCGCAAAAAACTCGATTCGTCGCCAATGAGCAGGCGTAAGCTCGGCTTGAAAGCGCTCAAGTATTCCGTCTGGGCGCTGATCGCGTTGTGGACCGGCTTCACCTTTGTCGGCTACTTCACCCCGATGAGCGAACTGGTCGCCTCGGTCGCGACCTTGAGCTTTGGACCGTGGGAGAGTTTCTGGATTCTCTTCTACAGCGGTTTCACCTATATGTTCGCCGGCGTCATGCGCGAGCAGGTGTGCCTTTACATGTGCCCGTACGCGCGCTTCCAGTCGGTCATGTTCGACGCCGATACGCTGGTCGTGACCTATGACGAGGAGCGCGGCGAGCCGCGCGGTTCACGCAAGAAAGGCGTTGACCCCGCGACGGTCGGCAAGGGGGATTGTATCGACTGCCACTACTGCGTTCAGGTGTGCCCGACTGGGATCGACATACGCGAGGGGTTGCAGTACGAGTGCATCGGGTGCGCGGCCTGCATCGACGCCTGTGACCAGATCATGGACAAGATGAACTATCCGCGCGGCCTGATCCGCTACTCGACCGAAAATGCGATCGAGCGTCGCTGGGGCAAGAAGGAGATCGTCGCGCACGTGATGCGGCCGCGTACCTTGATATACGGTGCCCTGCTGACCGCGATCTGCCTGGCCTTCGTGTGGAGTCTGGTCACGCGCGAGCCGCTGCGCGTCGATATCATTCGCGACCGGGCATCGCTCGGCCGCGAGGTGGCCGGCGGTTTCATCGAGAACGTCTATCGCCTTCAGGTCATGAACATGACCGAGATGCCGCGCAGTTTCGATGTGAGCGTATCGGGCATGGAGGGCGTGCGAATGAGCGAATTCAAGGGCCCGATCGAGGTATCTTCGGCCGCTACGCAGGCAATCACGCTGCATGTCCAGGTACCGGCCGACACGGATGAACCCGGATCGAGCAATACGATCTACCTGGATGTCACAGCGACCGACGACGATAGCGTCGCGGTGCGCGAAGAAACGACTTTTCTAATGCCCCGATGAACAACGATATGACACTGCCTGGCCGCAAACCCGCCACCCCCTGGTATCGCCAGGCGTGGCCGTGGTTCCTCATCAGTCTGCCGGCGACCGCGGTCGTTGCCGGCATTGCGACCATCTGGATCGCCATTGCCTCCAATGACGGCCTGGTGGTCGACGACTATTACAAAAAGGGCCTGGCCATCCAGATGACGATCGACCGGGCGCGTGAGGCCGCTCGGCAGGCGTTGAGCGCCGAACTGGTGTTCACCGCGAACTTCGTCGAAGTTCGGCTCAACAGCGCGCGCGGCGCACCGCTTCCGGACGCGCTTTTTCTGACCGTATCGCATCCCACACGTGGCGGCATGGATCAAGCGCTCGCCCTGGTCGGCAGCAACGGAAACTACAATGCGACGCTTGCAGCGCTCCGCCCGGGGCGCTGGAACGTGTTGCTCGAAGATGAGTCCCGCCAATGGCGATTGAGCGGGGCCATGTATCTGCCTGCAGAGAATCACTTGAGGCTCGAGCCTCGAGCACTTGATTCCTTCGATTGATATGGGGATGCACCATGGCGCCTCAGGCGCTTTTGTACGATCGATAACGGCTCGCCAGCCTGTTCACGATCGGTTTCATCATCGCGATGGCGGCCCGGATTTCTCGCGTTGCAGGGCGAAAACTGGACGAAGATGAGCGCGTGGACGGCAAGCTACTATTAAGCGAAACCTCGGCAGCTTCGATGCCGGATTGGAGACCAGACAAAAATGAAATTGATTCAGGTGCTTTGGCCGTCGTTCGCGGTGGCCGGCGTGGCGGAGATATTGTTCTTCACAATCATCAATCCGCAGCAGCTCTATCTCTTCGGCGAGCCGGTCAATTTCTCCGACCTGGCGACCTATTCGATCGGCTTCTTCGCCTTTTGGCTGGTGTGCGCGGCCTCCAGCCTGACGACGGTGTTCCTGCAGACATCGCGCGAAGAAATCAATCGCCGCTGATTGGCGCGCAGCGTTGCGGCGCGCTCTCGGCTTTTCCCAACGCACGCCTGAGCTTGGGATACGCGAAGCGACAATTGCTGGCGGCTTCGCGAACTACCCGTAACGCCTGCGCTGAATCATCCTGAATACCGCAACTGACGGCTCGCCCAACTGGGTAAGGCGTCGCCTAAACGCCTGTTTCGCCTTCGGCGCCGATCACCCATCGGGTGCGAGCGCTCCACGCTCGATTGCGCGACGGGTGGGCCGCCTGACTGCGATGCCTCATTTGGCATTTGAGGCAGTACGAGCCGCTCCCGCGTCCGCCTCCCGCCTTGTCGGACGACCTGCCAGCCGCACACTCGAGCGCGACCAAAGCGGTTCTCCGGATATTTCCCCTGCGCGCTGATTCGCAACAACAGGGCGACTACTCAAGCACCCGAGAATATCGTCCCGCCCGAGGATTTCGTATCGGGCTCTCGATAGACCAGCACCGGAATGTGGGTGTGGGTCAGCACGCGCTGCGTTTCGCTGCCGAGCAAAAGGCTGGCGATGCCGCGGCGGCCATGCGACGCCATGAAGATCAGGTCACAGCCGTGGCGCTCGGCGGCATCGATGATCGCCTCGTAGGGCACTTCATTGACGGCTGTGTCGGTGTCGCAGGTGACGCCGGCCGCCTCGGCCTTGGATCGGGCGCTGTTGAGGATGCGTTCGGCTTCTTCGGCGGCGCCCTTGGCGAACTGTTCGGGCGTGGTGGGATCGATCAATGCGCCTTCGCCGTAGATCGGCATCGGGAAATCAGGCTGCGCATAAAAAAAAGTGATGCTGGCGCGCGCATCGGTCGCGAACGAAACAGCACGGTTAACCGTCGCCTCGGACATGTCGGAACCGTCCGTGGGAACCAGCAGGTGCTTGAACATGGCCGCAACTCCTTGAGTGATTGTCAGTTTGATTATAGTCACTCCATACGTGATATTACCGTTGACGCCAGTCAATCATGCTTCTTCGGGGCACGCCTGCGCCCGCCGTTCAGTCGCGCAAAACGCTTCGCTCACGCGCCGCCGGTGGTCACTCTGCCGAGCGCGTGCGTCGACCGGGCAATGCACGTTGCATGCGAGCGAATCGACGCTTTGATTCGCATCAATGCAGGGAGATCGGCAAGCGCCAGAATCAACGGCACGCCCCGCCCTGGCCATGGAGCCCATTGCCGATGACTGCCTTGTCCGAAACCATGCAGCATGATCACCGCCGGTGCGATGCGCTGTTTGCCGACGCCGAGGCGGCGGCGCAATGCGCTGACTGGTCGGCCTGTCAGCACGGTGTCACAGGCTTCCAAAATGCCTTGCTGGCCCATTTTACGATTGAAGAAGATGTCATTTTTCCGTCGTTCGAGGCACACACTGGCATCGCCGACGGACCCACGCGCGTCATGCGCGGAGAGCACGCGCAAATGCGCGCGCTGGTCGACGTCCTGCTGCATTCAGCCGAGCGCAAGGATGCGGAGGCCTTTGCCGACGCCGCGGAAACGCTGTTGATCCTCATGCAGCAGCACAACATGAAGGAAGAGCACATTCTCTACCCGATGTGTGATCGCGCGCTGAACGACGACGCACAGGTTTGCGCTTCGGTGGCCGCATTCGGCGAAGGCGGTGAACATGTCTGAGCATCGCACACCGGCGATTGTCATCGACGCCTGCGCGATGATGCCGCCCGAGCCGATGGAACGCACCCTCGAGGCGCTCGACCGGCTTTCGCCGGGAGAGACGTTATTGCTCATCATCCCGCGGCGGCCAGCGCCCTTGTTCGACATACTCGCCGACAACGGCTACGCGTATCGCATCGATACGCGCGACGACGGTATCTTTGAGATCAACATCTGGCAGGCGTCCGCGGCGTGATGTTGGGCCTCGCCAGCCGCCGCGTACCGCAAGGGGCGGCTACCGCAGGCGTGCAGGCCGCGTCCTGATCGGCAGGCGGCATGCGCGCATTGTCCTTCGAACAGGCGCCGCCGCCCGCCGTGCCCTTGCGCTTTTTTCTTACTGCACCGTGCTTTTTGCTGTTCGCCGGTTTCTTGCTGGCGATCGATGCGGATGAGGTGCTCGCCTCGCGGTGGACGCCGGGCGCACTCGCGCTCACTCATCTGCTGACCGCCGGCTTCATGTTGCAGGTGATGCTCGGTGCACTGTTTCAGCTGATGCCGGTCGCTGCCGGCGCCAGTCTGTGGAACGCGCGCCGGATCGCCTGGCCGGTGCATGGCGCGACCGCCGCGGGCGCGGTTGCGCTGGTCATTGCTTTTCACCACCAAAGCGCCGCCGCCTACACAGCCGCGACGGTCTGCTTCGGACTTGCCCTCGTAATATTCGCGCCGGTTGCGATGGCCGCTTTGCTGCGCACCACCGCGCGGGGCGCCAGCGTGGTCGCGCTGCGTATCTCCGTCGCCGGCTTGATGCTCACCGTGCTGGCCGGAGTGACGATGGCGCTCGCGCGGGCCGGTGTCGTGCCGATGGCCTGGTTGCAGCTCTCGCAGGTCCATGTGGCGATCGGGCTGGCAGTGTGGGGCAGCGTATTGCTCGCTGGCACAGCCTATCTGGTGGTGCCAATGTTCCAGCTCACTCCCGCCTATCCGGCCTGGTTTTCGCGTAGTTACGCATGGGCGATCCTCGCGGCCGTCGTTGCCGGGGCCTCGATCGGGCAGCCTGCGGCGTGGCTTCCGCTGATCGGTTTAGTTGCCGCGTTTGCGCTCCTCACGCTCGACCGCCAACGCAGACGACGGCGCACCAAGTCGGACCACACACTGCACCTGTGGCGCTTTGCTATGGTCACCGTGATCGCAGGGTGTGCCGCCGCTGCGCTGGCGCTGTTTGGCGTTGGCGGCCCGAGGATGGCGGTGGCCAGCGGCGTACTTTGGCTGTTCGGCGGTTTTGTCTCGGCGATCGCCGGCATGCTTTACAAGATCGTGCCATTCGTGCTGTGGCTTTACTTGCAGCCGCGTGTCGATGGTGTGCCGCCGATGACCCGCATGCTCTCGGCGAACGCCATGCGCTGGCACTGGCGTATGCATGTGTTTGCCGTGCTTGGCGCGGTGGCCGGGGTCGTGTGGACGCCGGCAGGGCATGCGGCTGGCATTGCCATGATTGCCGCGGCGCTGTTGCTCGGCGGTCAGTTGTTGGTCGTTGTCGGCCGCGCGCGCAAGGCGCTGCGTGTCGCAACTCAGCCGTCGTAGTCGCGCAGCCGGGGGACGTCGTGCAGCGTGATGTGCTTGCCCTGTACCGTGATCAAGCCGGCGCTGCTCAACTCGTGAAAGATGCGCGACAGTGTTTCGGGCGTGAGATTGAGGCGCGAGGCGATCACTTGTTTGCTGGTCGGCAGGTCAATCGCTGGCGGCGAAGGCTCGCCAATCGCGTCGTCGGCCTGCTGCAGGAGATACCCGACGACACGCTGTACGCTCGAGCGCAGCGAATAGGACTCGACGTCGCGCACCATGCCATGCAGGCGCAGCGCCATGCCGGCGAGCATGCGGCGGGCAAATCCGGAGTCCTGATCGATTTGTTCAAATACCGCGTCACGGGCGATGTGCAGCAGCAGCGTATCGCTCAGTGCCTGGGAAAAAACGGGCACTTCGCGGTCCATGAACATCACCGCCTCGCCAAAGCTTTGGTGCGGACCAACGATTTCGACCACTTTTTCGTTGCCCTGCGACGACGAAAAAGCGAGCTTGATCTGACCAAAGATCACGTAGTAAAAACCCGTCGGATGATCCCCGCGCTGAAAAAGCATTTCGCCCTTTTGCAGTCGCTTCTCCCGCGTCCCATTGGCGATGTGGCGAAGGTCGTGCCGGGACATTGCGCTGAACAGGGGCATGCGGCCGAGCAGGCCGGGAATGTCGATCTTATCGTGGCTCATGAGGGAAGACGTTCTATGCGAGTATTGAATGTAACACGGCCAACGGGCAGGCGGAGCGCGCCAGCGGGCCATGCTGACGAGGGAACATGACGTGAAAGAAAAAGCACTGCCTCAGCTCCTCGTGGCGCCTCATCGGGTCATGTTTTTCACCGGCGGTGTGCAGATCATTTGGGTGATGGCGCTGTGGGTCATCGAGATGCTGTCGCATTTCGCGGGCGACGGGCTCGACTGGCCGTGGCCGGCCGGCTGGTGGCACGCGCTGCTCACCCTGTATGGCGTATTTCCGTTTTTCGTCTTCGGTTTCCTGCTCACTGCCATGCCGCGATGGCAATCCTGCGGTGAAATTCCGCCACGCCATTACGTCTGGCCCTGGCAGTTGCTGGTTACCGGCTGGGTGCTGGTCTCGCTCGGCATCGGTGTGCCGGGCTTGCGCGTTCCCGGTCTGCTGACCGTGGCGGCCGGTTGGCTTGCCCTGTGCGCAGTGTTGTTGCCGGTCGCGCTGCGCGGCGGCGGCGCGCGCGTTCACGCGCTCCCGGCATGGTGTGCGCTGCTCGTGGGCGCGCTGGGAATTCTCGTGTGGGCGCACTTTGCTGCCTATGGCGATGGCCGCTGGGCGCGCTGGGCGATTCAGATCGGCATCTGGGGCTGCCTGTTGCCGATATTCCTGACCGTCTGTCATCGCATGCTGCCTTTTTTCTCGAATTCGGCGCTGCCGGACTACACCATGTATCGCCCGCGATGGGTCTTGCACGCGCTGCTTGCCGCGTCGCTGCTGCATGGTTTGCTGGGCATGCTCGCAGGGATCGGGTGGACATGGATTGTCGATCTTCCCGCGGCCGTGCTGGGCGTCTACCTGACCGTTCGCTGGGGGCTGATGCGCAGCTTCAAAGTGCGCTTGCTTGCCATGCTGCACCTCGGCTTCGCATGGTTCGGAATTGCGATGAGCCTGTTCGCAGTGCAGAGCCTGGGCGCGGCGCTGGGTTACGATATTCTCGGCATGGCGCCCTTGCACGCCTTGCTCGTCGGCATGTTCGCAGTCACCGTGCTGGCGATGGTGTCGCGCGTCACGCTCGGTCACGCGGGCCGTGCGCTGGCGGCCGATAAGGTTAACTGGACCTTGTGCTGGGCGTTGCAAGCAGTGGCCCTGCTGCGCATCCTCGCCGAACTCGTCCCTTCTTCGCAGGCCGGATTGCTGGTTATTGCGGCATTTGGCTGGCTGGCCGTGTTCGGCATCTGGGCGGCGCGCTTCCTGCCGGTCTATCTGCGCCCGCGTGCCGATGGCCGGCCCGGTTAGGACGTTTCATGTATCTGGCGATCAAACACCTTCATGTCACCTGCGTGGTATTGAGCGGCTTCGGATTCGTGCTGCGCGCCATCTGGATGCTGACCGATTCGCCGCGACTGCACGCGCGCCTTACGCGGATCCTGCCGCATGTCGTTGACACGGTGCTGCTCGCCAGCGCGATTGCACTGTCGGTGATGGTGGCGCAGTACCCCTTCGTGCATGGCTGGGTGACCGCCAAGGTGCTTGGCCTGCTTGCCTACATCGTGTTCGGCACCGTCGCGCTCAAGCGCGGTCGAAACCTGCGTAGCCGGGTTGCGGCACTTGTTGCGGCGCTCGTCACTTTCGCGTGGATCGTCTCGGTCGCCTTGAGCAAATCGCCAGCCGGCTTTTTAGCGTGAACACGTTAGAGTATTGCCCATGACAGAACCCTTGATTCCCGTCGCGCCATGCCTGGACGAACCGCTGGAGATTCTTTCGGCTTGCCACGGGCGCATCCATGCGCGACTCGAAACACTCGACCGGCTACTTCGCTGGTTGCCCGAGCACGGCGCCGACCAGGACGCGCAACAGGCGGCGGCCGGGGTCATCCGCTATTTCGACACCGCCGGCGCGAACCATCAAAGCGATGAAGAGATCGACCTCTTTCCGCGCCTCATCTCTTGTGCGCCGGTCGAGAGCCGCGCGCGCGTGCGGGCGCTGATCGACTGGAGCAGGGACGACCACACGGCAATAAACGTCGCATGGCAAGCGCTGCGCGGGCAGCTGCGCCGGATTGCGGAAGGCGAGGGCGCCGAACTGAACGCCGATGACGTAGCGAACTTCTGCGCGCGCTATCTGAGTCACATGGACCGCGAGGATAACGAACTGTTTCCCTACGCGGCCCAGTTGCTCAGCCGCGCGGATTTGCAGGAGATGAGCGAAGCGATGAAGGCGCGCCGCACCCGCCGCTGAGCGTCGACGGTCAGCGACGGCCCGGCCACTTCCAGGTTCAAATGCAGACGTCGCTATTGACCATCGCCTTGAGGCCATCGATATCGCGGATGCGAATATGCTTCTGCTGCACCGCGATCATTCCCTTCTCCTGAAAGCGCGAGAACGCACGGGACACGGTTTCGAGCTTGAGGCCGAGATACGAGCCGATTTCCTCACGCGTCATGCGCAGGTGGAATTCGGCCGCCGAGAAGCCGCGCAATGTCATGCGTTTGGACAGATTGACGAGGAAGGCGGCGAGACGCTCTTCGGCGCGCATCGATCCGAGCAGCATCATGACGCTGTGGTCGCGCACGATTTCGCCGCTCATCACCTTGTGGAACTGGCGCTGAAGCGATTCGATCTCGCGCGAAAGCTCCTCGAGCTTGGCAAACGGGATGACGCATACCTCGCTGTCCTCGAGCGCGACCGCATTGCATGAGTGATACTCGGTGCTGATGCCGTCCAAACCGAGAATCTCTCCCGACATCTGGAAACCGGTGACCTGGGTGCGGCCATCCTCGAACACCACATCGGTTTTGAACGAACCGCTGCGCACCGCATAAATTGCTTCGAAACCATCGCCATCGCGATACAGATTCTGGCTACGCTTCAAGCGCTTGCGCGCCGTAACCAGTTCGTCGAGCCGGTCGATCTCGGCGTGTGCAAGCCCGAAGGGCAGGCACAATTCCTGAAGGTTGCACTGCGCGCAAGCGCTCTTCAGGCCGACAACACTGATTGGCACGTTTGTCTTCGGTAGCATCCCGGATTTACTCCCTTTGAGCGACTCGAGCGTACTAAAAGTGGGCCGTTGATCCACGTCAACCCGACCGCATCGGCTTTTTGCGATCGTGGTTTCCTGCATATACAAGTACGACTATGAAAAATCAAACGAGTCTCGTCTTCGACCCTCAGTTGATCCGTCGATTCGACGTCAATGGCCCGCGCTACACGTCGTACCCGACGGCTGACCGATTCGTCGAGGCGTTTAATGCCGATGCGTTGGAAAATTGGCTGGAACGACGCACTGTCGCGGGTTACGGGCGAGCGCTTTCATTGTACTTCCATATCCCGTTCTGCAACACCATCTGCTATTACTGCGCGTGCAACAAGATAATCACCAAGGATCACGGGCGCTCGGCCAAGTACCTGAAATATCTCGCCAAAGAGATCGCCATGCAGGCGGAATGCCTCGAAGGCGGGCGGGAGGTTGTGCAGCTTCATCTTGGTGGCGGCACGCCGACCTTTCTTTCGAATGATGAAATGCGCGAACTGATCGGTAGCGTGCGCGCTAATTTCACGCTCGTGCCCAAGGGCGAATATTCAATCGAGGTCGACCCGCGCAAGGTCGATATCGACACTGTTGCGTTGCTCGGCGAACTGGGCTTCAACCGCATGAGCATCGGCGTGCAGGACTTCAACGTCGAGGTGCAGCGCGCCGTCAATCGGCTGCAAAGTTACGAGGAAACCAAGCGGGTGCTCGACGCGGCACGCCAAAGCGGTTTCGAATCGGTCAGTCTGGACCTCATTTACGGCTTGCCCAAGCAGAATGTGATCAGCTTCAACCGCACGCTCGAACAGGTGCTCGAACTGTCGCCCGATCGCATCTCGCTCTATAGCTACGCGCACCTGCCCACACTGTTCAAGCCGCAGCGCCGCATCGACCCGGCGGACATGCCAACGGCCGACACCAAGCTGCAGATCCTGCAACTGGCGATTCGCCGCCTGACCGACGCAGGCTACGTGTACATCGGCATGGACCACTTCGCCAAACCCGATGACGAGCTTTCGACGGCTCAGCGCCAGGGTCGGCTGCACCGTAATTTCCAGGGGTATTCGACCTACGCGGAATGCGATCTGCTCGCCTTCGGGGTCTCTGCGATCAGCAAGGTCGGGCCGACCTACGCACAGAATGTCAAGACGCTCGACGACTACTACGACCTGTTGGACCAGAATCGCCTGCCGGTGCTGCGCGGCATCGAGCTGAGCGCCGACGACATCCTGCGCCGGTCGATCATCCAGGCCTTGATGTGCCATTTCGAGCTTTCGATCGAAGCGATCGAGACGGCGCACATGATCGACTTCAGCCAGTACTTCGCCGAGGAACTGGAAGACCTGAGGGACATGGCGCAGGCGGGCCTGATACGCATCGAAGACAAGTGGATTTCGGTGCTGCCGCCGGGGCGCCTGCTGGTGCGCGGCGTCGCCATGGTGTTCGATCGCTACCTGCGATCCGAGCGAGAGCGCGCGCGCTACTCCAAGGTCATCTGAGCGGCGCACGCACCGGCGTGACGGCCACGCCGTTTGCCAGGGGGCGTTGTTGCGGCGCAAAATGTGATTCCCGGCCCGACTTCTCCTGACCATGCCTGAAACCGGCTATATCGCGGTGTTCCTCATCGGCCTGCTCGGTGGCACGCACTGCATCGGCATGTGCGGTGGCATCGTCAGCGCGCTCACCGTGCAGATTCCCGGCCAGGTCAGGCGTCAATGGCCGATCCAGCTCGCCTATAACATCGGTCGTATCAGCACCTACACTGCGCTGGGCAGTCTGGCCGGGGCGATCGGCACGGTCGGTCTGCTGCTGGGCGATGTGCTGCCGGTGCAGATGGCCCTCTACGTGCTCGCCAACGTCATGCTGATCGCGCTCGGACTCTACCTGACCGGGTTCACGCGGCTGCTCGCGCCGCTGGAGCGCATGGGCCACCATGTGTGGCGTCGCGTGCAGCCGCTGACCCGGCGATTCCTTCCCGCGCGCGGCCCCGTGCAAGCCTTTCCGCTCGGGCTGCTGTGGGGATTTCTGCCCTGCGGTCTGGTGTACAGCGTATTGGCGACCGCGCTTGTCACCGGCTCGGCGGCGCGTGGCGCCGGGATGATGCTTGCCTTCGGCCTCGGCACGCTGCCCAACCTGCTGCTTGCCGGCATGCTGCTCAAGCGTTTGCGCGGAATCACGCGCAGTACTTGGTTGCGCTCCGCGGCAGGTCTGCTGGTGCTCGGCTTCGGCGTCTTCGGTCTGATCAACGCGTCCACGCTCGGTGGTCACCTGTGGAGCGGGGTGGTCTGCGTCACCTGACGCGCGCCAGCGCAGCGCAAAACCTCAATACGACGAAGGGGCGGACAAGCATGGAAACGGTGGATCTGAAAATCGGCGGCATGACCTGCAGCGGCTGTGTGAACAGCGTGACGCGTGCCTTGCAGGCGGTGCCGGGTGTCAAGCAGGCCGATGTCGACCTTGCGGCAGGACAGGCGACGGTGAATTACGACGCGGAGGCCACCTCGCCGGCGGCGCTGCGCGAGGCGATCAAGGCGGCCGGGTTCGACGCGGCCTGATTGCTCAGGTCGATCTGCATCTGGCGGAATGCACTGGCGGGCAGCGGCTTGGCGTAAAGGTAGCCCTGCGCGTAGTCGCAGCCCAGTTGTGACAGAAAGCCTTCCTGCTCACCGGTCTCAACGCCTTCGGCGGTGACTTTCATGTCGAGGTTGTGGCCGATGCCGATGATTGCGCGCGTCAGGTGGGCATCGTCGGGGTCGTCGGGCAGGTCGCGAATGAATGAGCGATCGATCTTCAGCTTGTCGAGCTTGAAGCGCTTCAGGTACGCCAGCGAGGAGTAGCCGGTGCCGAAGTCGTCGATCGCGAGGCGCACGCCCGAGGCCTGGATGGTTTCGAGCGTCGTCGACACATGAGTCTGATTGGCCATAAGCGCGCTCTCGGTCAATTCCAGCTCGAGCAGCCGGCCGGGCAGGCCGGTCTCGGCCAATACGCGTGCGACGGTCACGTCGAGATGGTCGCGGCGCACCTGAATTGCGGAAATATTGACCGCAATGGTGATCTCGGGCAGTCCTTCGTCTCGCCACACCTGCGCGGTCGCACAGGCCTGTCGCAGAATCCACGCACCCAGCGGCACGATGAGGCCGGTTTCTTCAGCGATCGGAATGAATTGGTCGGGTGGAATCATGCCGCGCTCAGGGTGATTCCAGCGCAACAGCGCCTCGGCACCGATCAGCGCACCCGACGCCAGATCGAATTGCGGCTGATAGTGCAAATGGAACTCATGCCGGTGGAGCGCCCGGCGCATTTCGTTTTCCAGCTCGAGGCGCAACTGCGCACGGTCGTTCAACTCGTTGGTGAAGTACTGGTAGCTGTTGCGGCCGCTTTCCTTGGCGTGGTACATCGCCGCGTCGGCGTTCTTGAGCAGCAAGTCGCGGTTCTCGCCGTCCTCGGGATACACGGTGATGCCGATACTCGGCGTGATGGTCAGTTCGTGGCCGTCGACGTCGTATGCGGAGGCGAGCGCTTTGAGCACCTTGCGTGCGATGCTGCCGGCGCGAGCGGCGTTGTCCAGCTCGGTCAGCAGCACGACGAACTCGTCACCGCCGAGCCGGCTCACCGTGTCGGAGGCGCGCACGATGTCACCCAGGCGCCGCGCCACCTGGCGCAGCAGGCCATCGCCCACGGCATGGCCGAGCGAGTCGTTGATGTTCTTGAAGCGATCGAGATCGATGAACAACACCGCCAAATGATCCTTGTGACGACGTGCATTCTCGATTGCGCTGCTCATGCGATCGAGCAGCAGCACGCGGTTAGGCAGGCCGGTAAGCGCATCATATTCGGCGAGTTGGCGCAGGCGCCGTTCGGTGTCTTTCTGTTCGCTGATGTCGGCCAGGGTGACGACGAAGTGGCTCGGTTGCCCCGCATCGCCGCTCACCGCGCCGACCGACACCCAGCCGAAATAGCGGCTGTCGTCGGCCCGCGTGAGCGACATTTCCCCCGCCCAGCGCGCCTCGCGCTCCAGACGGGTGGCGGCCTCGTGCCATTGCGCGCACACCTCGTCTCCTTCACCGGCCAGCGCGGAACCGTGGCGCCCGATCAACTCGGCGCGCTGGAAGCCGGTGACCTGTTCGACGGCCGGGTTGATCGAGACGATCTGGAAACGGTGGTCGAGAATCGCAATTGCTTCGTTGCTCGCTTCGAACACCTGCGCGGAGAGGTGCAGTTCGCGCGCGCTGTCTCGCAGTGCGGCGTTGCGCGTGGCGATGTCGCGGTGATAACGACGAAAGCGCGCATCGATCCAGCGATAGAAAAGTACCGAGAACAGCACCGCGATTCCGGTGGCGGCCAACATGGTCATCGTGGTGACGATCAGATCGAGCCGCGTGGCGTGCTTCATTGCCTCGTTCTCGCGCGCGATCCGGGCGCCGAGTCGATCCATGTGCGCCACGGTGGCCAGGATCCAACCCCATTCATCGGGCGGCGCCACATATGCGACGTGAAGCACGCGCCGTGCGGATTCGGTGGCCTCGAGTTCGAAGCGCAGCGTACCGCCCCCGTCGCGGGCCAAGGCCAGCAGGCGGTCGATCGGCCAGGCTGGCGCCGCCTCCACATCGCCGGGTGCGCTGGTGTAACCATCGTTCGAGAGCAATTCACCGTCGAGTCCAATGACCAGCACACTGTGGCCCTCTTGGCGCACGCGCGAGGCAATCATCGCCAGAGCGCCGCGGCGCTGCGCCGATTCCGCGACATGCACGAATTCCATGCTGCCGATTGTCCATCCGAGGGCCGGGAAATAGCGGACATACGCTTCCGCATCGGCCGTGACGGCATCCTCGCCCGGCGGCTGCCAGCGGAAACGGGCGTGACCGCCGCCGGGGCGCCGTGCGATGTCGAACATGCTGTCGACGAACGCGCGGCCCGTGTCGTCGTCCAGCGCACCGATGACCGTGCCCTCGCGTGCTGGATCAGCACGAAACACCAGCGCGCGGCCGTCCCGGTCGACAATGAAGGCATGGCCACGGCCCGCCGCGTCATTTATCGGTCGCAGCGATTCGGCAATCACCTGCTCGAGCAGCGCGGCCGGCATACGCTCGCCGAGAACGTCGTTCATGCGAGCCGCGACGCTGAACGCAGCGTCCACGCGGACCTTGAGCTGTTCGCGCAGGGTCGGCAAAAAATTCTTTCGATGAGCGGCAATGCGCCGGCTCAGACGCGCCGTTTCGCTACTCAACAGTGCTTCCTGTTCGCTGAGCGCGTGCGCGGCAATCTCGTCTCTCTTGGCTTCGAAGACCCGATGGTCGCGGTAGATGAAGTATCCGCCCATGCCGACCAGCAAAATGAGAATGAGCGCCAGCATGCCGCTCAGAATGATGCGCGGCAGCCAGTGATCGGACTGGTGCTGTGGCGAACGCGGGGCGCCGTCGGCGGATTCAGCAGCGATAAGCGCGGTGGCGGGCATGTGTGGTTCGCAAGGCGTGGGCGGGTGGGCGCCGCCGGCTCGCGTATCGGCGCCTGCGGAAGATAACGACCTTGCGTTCCCCGCCTTGAGGGGCGGGAAGGCGCCCGCTCCGCGGCGACGTAGCGATACCGTGCCGCCAAGGTAAACAGAGCCTCGGCAAAGGCCCTATAATCAAGGCGATTTTTTCAAGGGAGGCTGTATGGGATTCGATCAGGTAAAGATCGGTAAGGACGTGCCGAACGACATCAACGTCATTATCGAGATTTCGGCGCAGGGCGAGCCGATCAAGTTCGAGGTCGACAAGGACAGTGGCTGCGTCTTCGTCGACCGCTTCATGGGCACCAGCATGCGTTATCCATGCAACTATGGCTACGTGCCACACACCGTCGCCGGTGACGGCGATCCGGTCGATGTACTCGTGGTGACGCCGTTTGCGCTGGCCCCCGGCGTGGTCGTGCGCTGCCGTCCGGTGGGACTGCTCAAGATGGAAGATGAATCGGGTGAAGACGCCAAGGTGATTGCCGTGCCGGTGTCCAAGCTCTCGCCGCTTTACGACAAGGTGCAGACCAGCGACGATCTGCCCGAGTTGTTGATGAAGCAGATCCAGCACTTCTTCGAGCACTACAAGGATCTGGAACCGGGCAAGTGGGTCAAGGTGACCGGATGGGGTTCGGTTGACGACGCCCGCGCGGAAATAACCAACGGCATCGCGAACGCAAAGTAAGGCGCGCGACCAACGCACCAGCGGCCCGCCTTGCGCGGGCCTTTTTACGCCGGGTCGCGGAAGGGCTGGCGCTCGTTGAGCTCGTCGAGATAGAGCGAGACGCCGCGCCGTTCGCGTGCAAGATAATCGTCGATGGCGTCGCCGAAGCGCGCATCGCGGATCCAGTGCGCCGAGCAGGTCGGCGTCGACAAGAGACCGCGAGCGAGCTTGTGCTCACCCTGCGCGCCGCCCTCGAAGCGCATCAGCCCGTGGCTGATTGCGTAATCGATCGCCTGGTAGTAGCAGGTTTCGAAATGCAGGCAGGAGATGTCTTCGAGCGCGCCCCAATAGCGGCCGTAGAGTGCCTCGTCGTCGATCATGAACCACGCACTGGCAATCGCCACGCCGCTGCGCTTTGCGAGCAGCAGACGTACATTGTCGGGCTGCTCGCGTGCCTGCGCGGCGAAGAAGTCGCGCGACAGATAGGGCGTCGAGCGGCGCAGCGCGTAAGTGAGGCTGTAGCAGGCGTAGAAAAAATCGAGGTCTTCCGCAGACACCTGCGCGCCGCTGCGCCAGAAGAAATCAATGCCGGCGTCAGCGATGCGGCGCCGTTCCTGGCGGATCTTCTTGCGCTTGTCGCGTGTCAGCGAGGCGAGGAAGGCGCCGAAGTCGGCGTAACCGGTGTTCTGCCAGTGAAATTGCACGCCGTGGCGGATCATCAGCCCGGCCGCTTCGAGCAACGTGGCGTCGTCGTGCGTCGGAAAGAGCAGATGGAACGAGCCGTGTTGGCCGGCGCGCACCCACTGCATCGCGCGGGCAAGCAGTTGCGCACGCAATGCGCGATCGACGCCAAGCAGACGGCGCCCCGGAATCGGTGTGAAGGGAACGGCACACAGCCATTTCGGGTAGTAATCAAGGCCGTGCCGCGCGTACGCCTCGGCCCACGCCCAGTCGAACACATACTCGCCGTAGGAATGCTGTTTTTCATAAAGCGGCATGGCGGCGACCAGCGCGTCGCCTTGCCACAGCGTGGCGTGATGAGGCCGCCAGCCGGTGGCGGCGCTTGCGCACCCGGTGGACTCGAGCGCCGCAAGGTAGGCGTGGCGCACGCACGGCTGCTCGCCCGCCAGCGCGTCCCATGCGTGGGCGGGGATGTCGCGGATGGCATCGAAAAAGCGCAGTTCGGGTGTCATGGCGGAATCGGCAGATGTGGGTTGACCGGTGCACCCGGCGGGGGTTCCGGTTGCCTTATTTTGTGGCACCGAGGCGCGGCGTGAAGCGCGCTCCACCGCAGGGCAATTCTCCACTATTTATCCACAGGCTTTTCCACGCTTTCTGTGAATAACCGCGGCGAGCGGCGCAGCGAAGCACAACAGCACGGAGCGCGCCCGCGCCGCGGGCGCGGGATCGAGCGCGTTGACGCATCAAAGCGCCGCTCAGACGTTATAGTGTCATCGCTATGAAAACAACGCTTCAGATCGCAACCGCGCAGCTCAATCCGGTGGTCGGCGACATCGCCGGGAACGCCCAGCGAATTGTCGATGCGATGGCCGACGCGAAAGCGCGCGGTGCGCAACTGCTGCTGACGCCCGAGCTTTCCCTGTGCGGCTATCCGCCCGAGGACTTGCTGCTGCGTGCCGATTTCTTCCAGGCGTGCCGTGACGCGCTGGAGCGCATCGCGGCGCGCACCGACGACATGGCGGTGGTGGTCGGCTTTCCGGATTTCGACGATGTTGGCCGCTACAACGCGGCAGCGGTCATGCAGGGCGGCCGAATCATCGCGCGCTGCCGCAAGCGGCGTCTGCCCAACTACGCGGTGTTCGACGAAAAGCGCTATTTCGATGCGGCATCCGAGGCCTGTGTGTTCGAGCTGGCGGGCGTGCGTTGCGGCCTCATGATCTGTGCCGACATGTGGGTCGCCGGGCCGGCCGAAGGGCTGCGCGCGGCCGGTGCCGAGCTGGTGCTGGTGATCAACGCCTCGCCATGCCATGTCGGCAAACAGGCGGAGCGCCACCGCGTCGCCCGCGAACGCATCGCCGAAACCGGCCTGCCGCTGCTGTGCGTGAACATGGTTGGCGGGCAGGACGAACTGGTGTTCGACGGCGCGTCGTTCGCCATGGCGGCCGACGGCGCGCTGGCCTGGCTCGAAGCGCACGAGGCAGTTGACGAGATCGAGA
>CBDULG010000004.1:0-24520 GCA_965367985.1 uncultured Rhodocyclaceae bacterium | reverse complement strand
CGAGCCGTCGGAAAATAGGACGCTGAAAATCGGACATCGCCATGCTCAGGGTAGGCTCTTAGCGGAGAATATTATCCGAATCAGCTTGTCGGCCGCTGGGATTGAGCGAATTCCAGCAGGAATGATGAGCAACCGGCCGGTCCATCGAATCACGCACTAGCGTGTAAGGACCAGTGGGATCAGGCCCCTCCCGTATCCACACATCGGGTATTGCCACACTCTCTGGGGGATTCGATCCGTACTCCATGATTCCTTTATCGACGCAAGTAAGACTACCCACCGCACCTTGCGCTCCAGTCGGCAACACCACGATTGCCGGAATGCCCGCTACTGCTTTAAGGAGCCGGCGACGATGTTTGGTTTTATCGGAAAGAGGAGACGACATGGCCTGACCTTTATTGAATTCGAGACTGTGCATGAACGAAGGATAGCCTCGAAGCTAGCATAAGATCGGGCAATCCATCACACCTAGAATATACCGAAAGCAAGAACCAAACCACCGTTTAACTCTCGAGAAAACGCGCTGGCAAATCATAGAGTTAAATAATTTGCTCGCACTTCCCAAGACAGGAGTCGACGCCAACTGTAAAAAGAGTCGACACCCATGCCAAAACACAACCGTTCTATTTAGCCAGTGTGAGCGACATGCTTGAGCATTTCCTGTAATTCACCGTTCTCGTACATTTCCCGCACGATGTCGCAACCACCGACGAACTCGCCATTGACGTAGAGCTGCGGAATGGTCGGCCAGTTGGCGTATTCCTTGATGCCTTGACGCACTTCTTCGTCCGCCAGCACATTTACCGACGCGTAGCTTTGGACCCCGGACAGCTTGAGGATCTGCGCCACCGTGGCGGAGAATCCGCACTGGGGAAATTGCGGCGTGCCTTTCATGAACAGCACGACAGGGTGGGAATTGACTTGTTCCTTGATACGGTCTTGGACGCTCATGATATCCGCTCGAATAGTTGAGTTAATTCATCGGGTATTTTAGGCACGGTGCCTGCCGTCGTCAAGCTGACAAGTGCAAGCCGCCGCTAACACGCTCGATTCCTGCCAGGTCGCGCCAGGAGCGCGGCTCGGTAAGTCCTGCGCGGCCCATAAGCGCGCGCACTGCCGACGCTTGATCGTAGCCATGCTCGATCAGCAACCAGCCGCCTTCGGCGAGGTGCAGCGGCGCGTGGCGTACGATCAGGCGGATGTCGTCGAGGCCGTCGGTGCCGGAGGCCAGCGCCGAGCGCGGCTCGAATCGCACATCGCCCTCGCCCAGGTGCGGATCGTCTGCGGCAACGTATGGCGGATTTGAAATGATCAACGAAAAAGCGGCGGTTTGCGACAGCGCGTCACACCAGTTTCCGCCGAGGAAGCCAACGCGCGCCTCGAGTTGGCGTGCATTGGCGCTGGCTACGGCAAGCGCAGCGCGCGACTGATCGACAGCGACAACCTGCGCGCTCGGCCACAGCAGCGAGAGCGTCGCCGCCAAGACACCGCTTCCGGTGCCCAAATCCAGCACACGGGTCGGCGGAACCGTGAAAATCGTACGCGCGATGTCGATAAGCAGCTCGGTTTCGGGCCGCGGGATGAGCACATCGCGGGTAACACAAAATCGTCGCCCGTAGAATTCCCGCCAACCGGTCAAATACGCCACCGGTTCACCCGCGGCGCGGCGTCGCAGCAGATCGCTGAATCGCTCGACGTTGGCAGAAGAGAGCGGCGCTTCGGGGTGAGCCACCAGGTAACTGGTTGCATGGCCGGTAACTGAATGAAGCAGCGACCGCGCCTCGCTCATTGTGATCCGCCCGCGCGCCAATTCCAGCGCCCCGCCGAGTGTCGTCGGTTCAGTCGCCATCACCGGCCAGTGCGGCGAGTTGCTCCATGTGCTGCTCGGCGCGCAGGGCGTCGATGAGCTCGTCGAGACTGCCGCCAAGCACGCTGTCGAGCTTGTAAAGCGTCAGGTTGATCCGGTGGTCGGTGACGCGACCCTGGGGGAAATTGTAGGTGCGAATGCGCGCCGAGCGATCGCCGCTACCGACCAGCGACTTTCGCGTCGCGGCCTCGGCGTCGCGTTGTTCGCGCTGCGACACATCTTTTATGCGCGCGGCAAGCACCGACATCGCCTGCGCCTTGTTGCGGTGTTGCGATCGATCGTCCTGGCACTCGACGACGATACCCGTCGGTAAATGGGTGATGCGCACGGCTGAATCGGTCTTGTTGATATGCTGGCCGCCCGCACCGCTGGCACGGTAGGTATCGATACGCAGATCGGCCGGATTTATCGCAACCTCTTCCTGCGTGTCCGCCTCCGGCAGCACTGCTACGGTGCACGCCGAGGTGTGGATACGCCCCTGTGTTTCGGTCACCGGCACGCGCTGAACGCGATGCCCGCCGGACTCGAATTTCAGCCGTCCGTACGCGCCACTGCCGACGATTCTCACCACTGCCTCTTTCACGCCGCCCAGTTCGGATTCGGACAGCGATATGGTCTCGGTCTTCCAGCGTTGCGTTTCCGCGTAACGCAGGTACATGCGCAACAAATCAGCGGCGAACAATGCGGCTTCGTCGCCGCCGGTGCCGGCACGCACTTCGAGAAAGAGATTGCGCGTGTCGTCGGGGTCTTTGGGCAGCAGCGCGGTCTGCAGCGTCGCCTCCAGCGCAGCGAGTTGCACGGCACCCGTTTCCAGTTCCTCCTGCGCCAGTTCCGCCATCTCCGGGTCACCGAGCATTTCACGTGCGCTCGACATGTTCTTTTCAGTCTGCCGGTACGCTTCATACGTTTCGGCCACAGGGGCGAGTTCGGCACGCTCCTGGCCCAGGCGGCGCAAGGCGTCGCCGTCGAGCGAGGCCGCATCGTCGGCAAGCTGGTGATCGAGTTCGGCCAATCGGGCCGAAAGCTGATCGAGTTTTTCGCGAATACTGGCTTTCATCGTGCCTCGTGGCAGGGCGCACGAACCATGCGCCAGCGAACAGGTTAGCGGTCGTCGTCGCGCCGCAGCTTGAAAATTTCACTGACCGCCCTGGCTGCAGCTGCGACATCGTCGCCTTCGGCTTCATGTAAATAGCGGGACGGCGCATGCAGGAACTTGTTGGTCAGCCCGTGGCTCAGCGCTTCGAGCACCTGCTGCGGGCTTTCACCGCGCGCCAGGCGTTTGCTGGCCCGCAGCAACTCTTGTTCGCGCAGGCGCTCGGTTTCGTGACGCAGCGCACGGATCACCGGCACCGCGCCACGACCTTCTAGCCACTGAAAAAAACCCTGGACGCGGTCTTCGATGATCGACTCGGCTTCTACCACCGCCGTCTGGCGCGACTCGCGGCCCGAATCGACCACCTGCGCCAGGTCGTCGACGGTGTACAGGAACACGTCGTCGAGCGCTTCCACTTCGCGCTCGATGTCGCGCGGGACCGCCAGGTCGACCATCACCATCGGGCGGTGGCGACGCGCCTTGAGCGCGCGCTCCACCATGCCCAGGCCGAGAATCGGCAGGCGACTCGCGGTACAGGAAACGACTACATCGTATTGATGCAGCAAGTCACCGACCAGAGCCAGGTCGAGTGTATCGCCGCCGAAGCGCTCGGCCAGACCCTCGGCACGCGCAGCCGTACGATTGGCAATCGTCAGTTGTTTGGGCCCGGTGCCGGCAAAATGCGCGGCGCATAGTTCGATCATCTCGCCGGCGCCAATGAAAAGCACGCGCTGCTGCGAAAGACGCTCGAAAATACGGTCGACCAAATGCACCGCAGCGGCCGCCATCGAAACCACGTTTGCGCCTATCGCAGTGGTCGAACGCACCTCCTTGGCCACCGAGAACGTCCGCTCGAACAGCTTGTGCAAGGTCGTGCCGAGCGTGCCGGCCGCCTCGGCATGGCGCATTGCTTCTTTCACCTGGCCGAGAATCTGCGGCTCACCCAAGACCATCGAATCGAGACCGCTGGCGACGCGAAAGACATGGCGCACCGCGTCGCGATCTGGGAAGGTGTAGAGGTAGGGCGACACATCGGCCAGCCGAAGATGGTGGTACTGGGCCAACCAGTCCGCGGCCTGCTGCGGCTCCTGCGTCGAAAAGTACACCTCGGTTCGATTGCAGGTCGACAGAATCGCCGCCTCCTGTACCCGCCGTGTGGTGAGATCCTGCAACGCAATGAGCAGACGCTCAGGCCCGAACGCCACACGTTCGCGAATCGCGAGCGGCGCCGTGTGGTGATTCAGGCCTAGGGCAAACAGGGACATGACGCGCGGCTGCAAGCAGGATAACAGCGAATTATATCACCCGGCTTACCGCCAAAAGCGTGCCCCCAAGCAAGGCGCTCCCACCCCTTCGGCCGTTCGGCGCCACTGCGCTGTTGGAGACGCTCGATAAGAAAACGCCGACCCATGAGGATCGGCGTTTTCGGGTTGTCTGGTGGCCAGTCTCGGAATCGAACCAAGGACACGCGGATTTTCAGTCCGCTGCTCTACCAACTGAGCTAACTGGCCCAAAGAGCGCGCATTATAGCCCAATCCGGTAAGGCGTCAAATGCGCCATTCCGGCGTGTGTAGAGCAGAAATCACCGGGCTGGACTTGCCACTGAATTCAGTGCGGCGCCTCCCGATTGGCGCTAACCGGGCGCCGCGGCAATTTGCTGGGCGGAAACAGAACCCGTATCAGTGTGCCCTGCCCCGAGGCTGGACTTTCGAGCGACACGGTAGCGCGATGCAATTCGGCGATTTCGCGCACGATCGCCAGACCGAGGCCCGAGCCATCCTCGCCACTACCGAGTACCCGGAAGAAGCGTTCGAACACGCGCTCGCGGTCCTCTTCGGCGATACCGATTCCGGTGTCCTCCACCTCGAGTATGGCAACTCGCCCCGCTAAGGTGCGCGCCGTGACGCTGCCGCCCTCGGGGGTGTACTTGATCGCGTTGTCGATAAGGTTCGCGATCATCTCCCGCAACATCACGGGATTGCCGTCGACGAGCAGCGGCCAGCCGGACTCCTCCACGCCCAAATCGATACTGCGCGACTGAGCACGCGGGAACAGGTCGCGCGCTGCTTCGCGTACCAGCAGATCAAGGTTAACCTGCTCGACCGTGTAGATCGTTTCGGAACTCGATTCGGCCCGCGCCAAGGTGAGCAACTGGTTGATCAACTGGCTGGCGCGTTCGGCACTCGAGGCAATGCGCAACAACGCCTCGCGCTGCTGAACCGGGTCGGTCTCTTCCAGTGCCAATTCGGTTTGCATTCGCAATCCGGTCAGCGGCGTACGCATCTGGTGCGCCGCGTCGGCAATGAAACGCTGTTGAGCCTGCAGGTTTTCTTCCAGGCGCACCATCATTTCGTTGAATGCGACGATCAGCGGACGCGCTTCCTCGGGGACGCCTGAAGTCGATATCGGCGCCAGATCGGTGGGACGCCTCTGGCGAATCACCGCCTGCAATCGATTGAGCGGCGCAATCCCACGCGACAGGCCTACCCACACCAGCACCACGGCAATCGGGATGATCGCGAATTGCGGCAGCAGTACCCCCGTCACCACCTCGGAGGCGAGCGCCGAGCGCTTGTTGCGTGTTTCCGCCACCTGCACGAGAACCAGCGGGCTGCCCGGCTCCGGCACGGTGCGCAGGAACTGATAGGCGACACGCACTTCTTCACCATGAATCATCGCGTCGCGATAGAGCACCTCGTCAGCGAACAGTCGTACCGGCGGCATGGTGCGCGGAATTTCGGCATCGCCGGCGATGATCTCGCCGCGGTAGCCGGCCACCTGGTAGTAAACGGTGTCATCGGGATCCGCGCGGAAAAGCGTGCGCGGCGGCGCGGGAAAGTCCACCCGCACGCTTGCGGTGTCGATCGTCACCAAGCGCGCCAGCGCGCGCACGCTCTCCGCCATCGCCCGGTCGTAGGGATCATTGGCGATATTATTCGCGACGTTGTGCGTAACGATGATCGAAATCGGCCACAGGAAAAGCAAGGGCGCCAGCATCCAGTCGAGGATTTCGCCGAATAGCGAATTGAACTGTCCGCTGCGGCGCTCGTCCTTGCCGTCGCTGCGCATGCCACCTTTGCGCCGACGCGGGATCATCGTGAGCGCGTCCGTCCCGGGTCATCTGCGATAAGACGGTGGGCGCACGGTCTAGCCATCGGCATCCGGCTTTTCCAGGCAATAGCCCAGGCCACGCACGGTGACGATGCGCACCCCGCTGGTTTCGAGCTTCTTGCGCAGGCGATGGACATACACCTCGATGGCGTTATTCGATACTTCCTCGCCCCAGCCGCACAGATGATCGACCAGTTGATCTTTGCTTACCAGCCGCCCCGCACGCAGGATGAAGATCTCCAGCAGCCCGGTCTCCCGTGCTGAAAATTCAACCACCTGGTCGTTGACCTTTACCACGCGGTCGGCCTGGTCATAGACGAGCTGGCCCATTTCAATGCAACGCGGCTGCCCGGTGCCACGGCGCGTGAGTGCGCGCACACGCGCCTCAAGCTCGGGCAGCGCAAACGGTTTGGTCAGGTAATCGTCGGCGCCTGCATCCAAACCGCGGACACGATCGTCGACGCCGTCCTGAGCGGTAAGAATCAGTACCGGTATCGTCGACTTGCGCGCTCGCAACCGCTTGAGCACCTCGATACCATTGATCTTCGGCAAACCAAGATCGAGAATCACCAGATCGAAGCCATGGACCGCCAAAGCGGCATCGGCCACGCTGCCATTTGCCACATGGTCAACGGCGTAACCGGCCCGCTTGAGTGCGCGAATCAGACCATCCGCGATCACCGTATCGTCTTCCGCCAGCAGTATTCTCATGCGACCTGACTGTAAGTTTGACGTAAGCGGGTATCGCTATCTTGAACCCGCTGTTCTCCTTTTTCCCGGTCTCGGGAAGCGAAGAATCGTCCAGATTCCAAGCTCCGGGGGGCGCTCGCCAAAACAGTCGAATCGCTCCCCACCGGTTTTTTCGCTCGATTATTGCACGCTTCGTCGCACAGCCGGCGCGTACCGTACCAGCGCATTTTCGCGACCGCGCGAACGTCGCAATAGAAAAGCCCCGCCGAAGCGGGGCTTTTTTGCTTTCGGCGGATAGCCGGGGCATTACATACCCATGCCGCCCATACCGCCCATGCCACCCATGCCGCCCATGTCCGGCATGCCGCCGCCGGCGGACTTGTCTTCCGGCGCCTCGGCGACCATGCAATCGGTGGTCAGCATCAGGCTCGCCACGGATGCGGCGTTCTGCAGCGCGGTGCGGGTCACCTTGGTCGGATCGAGCACACCCATTTCGACCAGATCACCATACTCGCCGGTCGCGGCGTTGTAGCCGAAGTTGCCCGAGCCTTCGCTGACCTTATTCACCACCACGGAGGCCTCGTCACCGGCATTGGTGACGATCTGGCGCAGCGGCTCTTCAAGTGCGCGCAGCACGATCTTGACGCCGGCGTCCTGATCGTGATTGTCGCCTTTGAGTTCGCCCAGGTTGGCACGCGCACGCAGCAGTGCGACACCACCGCCAGCCACAATGCCTTCTTCGACAGCAGCGCGGGTCGCGTGCAGCGCGTCTTCCACGCGAGCCTTCTTCTCTTTCATTTCCACTTCGGTGGCAGCGCCGACCTTGATCACTGCCACACCGCCCGCCAACTTGGCGACACGTTCCTGCAGTTTTTCACGGTCGTAGTCCGACGTAGCTTCTTCGGCCTGCACACGAATCTGCTTGACGCGCGCTTCAATATTCTCGGTGTTGCCGGCGCCGTCGATGATGATCGTGTTTTCCTTGCCGATCTCGATGCGCTTGGCCTGACCCAGCTCTTCCAGGGTGGCCTTCTCGAGGCTCAGACCGACTTCCTCGGCGATCACCTGACCGCCCGTCAGCACGGCGATGTCTTCGAGCATGGCCTTGCGGCGATCGCCGAAGCCCGGCGCTTTCACGGCGCAAGTCTTGAGGATGCCGCGCATGTTGTTGACCACCAGTGTGGCGAGCGCTTCGCCTTCGACGTCTTCAGCGATGATCAGCAGCGGACGGCTCGACTTGGCCACTTGCTCGAGCACCGGCAGCAGATCGCGGATGTTGGAGATTTTCTTGTCGAACAGCAGGACGTACGGGTCTTCCAGCGTGGCCGACTGCTTGTCCGGATCGCTGATGAAGTACGGCGACAGGTAGCCGCGATCGAACTGCATGCCTTCAACGACTTCGAGTTCGTTCTGCAGTGACTTGCCGTCCTCGACGGTGATCACGCCTTCCTTGCCGACCTTCTCCATCGCGTTCGCGATGATTTCGCCGATGTCGGCGTCGGAGTTGGCGGAAATGGAACCGACCTGCGCGATTTCCTTGCTCGTCGAGCAGGGGCGCGAGAGGCCTTTGAGTTCTTCGATGGTGGCGATCACGGCCTTGTCGATACCGCGCTTCAGATCCATCGGGTTCATGCCGGCGGCAACGAACTTCATGCCTTCACGCACGATCGACTGGGCCAGCACAGTGGCGGTAGTGGTACCGTCACCTGCAACATCGGAGGTCTTGGAAGCGACTTCCTTGACCATCTGCGCGCCCATGTTCTCGAACTTGTCTTTCAGTTCGATTTCCTTGGCCACCGACACGCCATCCTTGGTCACCGTCGGGGCGCCGAAGGAGCGCTCCAGCACGACGTTGCGACCTTTCGGGCCGAGCGTAATCTTGACCGCGTCGGCCAGTACATTGACGCCCTCTACCATACGGTTACGGGCGGAACTACCGAATTTGACTTCTTTAGCAGGCATGTTTTACTCCTTGCTGAATTCTTGGAATGCTTGAAAGTGCGCTCGAACGGCCTCAGCCTTCGACCACACCCATGATGTCTTCTTCACGCATGACGAGCAGTTCGTCGCCATCGACCTTGACCGTCTGACCGGCATACTTGCCGAACAGCACGCGGTCGCCCGCCTTGACCGCCATCGGACGCACTTCGCCGTTGTCCTGAATCTTGCCATTGCCCACGGAGATGACTTCGCCCTGATCAGGCTTCTCACCGGCGGAATCGGGAATCACGATGCCACCGGCAGTGGTGCGCTCGGCTTCAACACGCTTGACGATCACGCGGTCATGCAAAGGACGGATTTTCATGGAGTGTTCTCCTTGATACACATTCGATAATGAGCGGCGCGCGGCCGCGATTAGGGAAAAACAAAACCGGCCCATGCCGCAACCGGTTGTTAGCACTCCCTGCCAACGAGTGCTAATAATAGGGACGGCCCTTGTCGATTTCAAGCGCGTGCAAGAAAAATATTTCAGCCCGCCCCCGCTCGCGCCCGAACGGGTCTTCGCGATGCCTCGCCACGCATGAGCTATAACAACTTAAGGGGGCCAATCGCACCAGATCAATGGCTTCGGGGAGATGCGCATGGAATCCGCACACGACAGGTTGTTTTCGCCGATCCGCATCGGCACGCTGGAGTTGCCCGCGCGCCTGTTCAAGACGGCGACTGCAGAGACACGGGCGACGGCCGACGGATTCGTGACAGATGCGGTGCTCGATTTCTACGTGCCGATGGCAAAGGCCGGCACGCCGCTGATCATCACCGGCAACATCTACATCAGCCAGCAAGCCAAGTCGGCACCGTTTCAGTTGGGGGCCGATAACGACGACAAGATCGCGGGGCTCACGCGGCTGGTCGAAGCGGTGCACGCGCACGGCAGCAAGATGTTTGCCCAGCTCAATCACTGCGGGCGGCAGATCGTGCCCGACTTCGTAGGCGCGACGGATGTTGTCTCCGCCTCAAATACCAAGGATCTGCTGACCGGCACCCGCCCGCGCGCCATGCAAGTGGAGGAGATCCACCGCATCATCGAGGATTTCGCCGATGCGGCCGCGCGCTGTCAGCAAGCGGGCTTCGACGGCGTGCAGATGCACTCGGCAAACGGCTACTTGCTTAGCCAGTTTCTCACTCCGTATACCAACCGGCGCACAGACGAATACGGCGGCACGCTGGAGCAACGCACACGCTTCGGGCGCGAGGTGTATCGCGCCATCCGCGCACGCGTCGGGCCGACGTTTCCCATCATCATCAAGATGAACGGCTCGGATTGGTTGCCGCTGCGCGATGGTCTCAAAACGCCCGAGCTGGTCGATGTCGCCTGCCTCATGGAGAAGGAAGGCGTCGACGCGGTGGAGATATCGGTCGGCCACTACGAGAGCGGCTTTCCCATGGTGCGCGGCACCTTCAATCTGTGCCTGCGTCACATGATCGCGGGCAGCATGTCGCGATTGCCACCCGTGCGCCGCACGCTGATGCGCGTCTTTCGTCCGCTCATCGCATTGGCCAGCAACCTGATCTGGAAGGGGCGCGAGGGTTTCAACCTCGACTACACGCCCGATTTCAAGATGCGGCTGAAGATCCCGGTGATCTGCGTCGGCGGTTTTCGCAGCCGCGAGGCGATGGAGCGCGCGCTGCGTGACGGCCTGTGTGATGCGGTGTCGGCCGGCCGCCCGTTCATTGCCGATCCGTATTTTTTCCAGCACATCCGCGACAACACGCCGGGGCCGCGCTGCGTCGATTGCAATGGCTGTGTCGGCCACCTCGGCGCGCAGCCGGCCGACTGCTACCACCCCGTGGTGCGGGCTGAGAAGGACGCGATGATGGCGCGCCTGGCGGGAGAGTGAAATGTCTCGATTGCATGCCTTGACCTTGCACCGACCGGGGCGCGTTGCGTTCGCGCTGGCCGCCGCGATGACGCTCGCCGCCTGCTCGACGCCTTTCCACCCGCCTAAGTTCGCCGCCCGCGATGGCGGCTCGACGGACTTTCCCGGCATCGCCCAGCTCGTCGCCAATGCGCCCTCGCAGGCGCTCGACGTACTGCTGGTGCACGGCATGTGCACGCATGACGGCGAATGGGCGACCCATGCGATTGGCCGACTCGACAGGCAACTAGGGGGTTGCGGCACGCCGGCGGTGTCCGAGCATGGGGTACCGGACACCGAGATCACGCTGTACCGGGCCACGCTCGCCGGTCCCGGCGGCACCGTGCGGGCCAACGCATTGCTATGGTCGCCAATCGTCACGCCGCTCAAACAGCAACTTTGTTTCGACCAGACGGAAAAATCCGCACGCTGCCGCAGCGCACGACCCGTCGCACCGGCGTACCCCTATCAACGCGCGGCGCTCAATGCCGGCCTGAAAGACGGACTGCTCGACGACTGCCTCGCGGACGTACTCGTCTATCAAGGCCGCTCGCGCAAAGCGATCAGCGAACAGATCCAGCTCGCGATACTGGCCACCGCCTCCGCGGCAAATCTCGACGGCAAGGCGGCAGCCCGCGCGGCCGCCGCGGCCCAGCGGGGTTTGGTGATCGTCACCGAAAGCCTTGGCAGCAAGATCACCTTCGACGCCATCCATGCACTAATTTTCAACCCGCAAGAAGACGAGGCGATGCAGACCGCGGGCAAACAGACCTTGGCTCGCACAGTGCAAATCTTCATGGCGGCCAACCAGTTACCGATGCTCGCGCTCGCCGATCAAACGCTGCCCGGAACGCCGCAACCACGCAGCGCAGGGTACGAATTTCCGGAAGATCCGCTGGCGGCGCTCATGCAAATGATGAAAAACACGATAAAAAGCAAGGGCGCGGCCAGCCTCGGCGACTCGACACCACAAGTGATTGCGTTCACCGATCCAAACGATCTGCTCTCGTGGATTCTGGTGCCTTCGACGCAAGCCGGCGATTACGCCGTGGTGGATGTGGTCGTGTCGAACGCGCCCACCCTTTTGGGGCAGTTCGAATCCCCCGATGCGGCCCACCGCGACTATCTCACCAACGACGACGTGATCAAGCTGATCACCCACGGTCACGGCCAGTCGGCGCAGTGATCGCTCAGCGCAGCAACTCGCCGGGACTGTAAAGCAAACCGCGCTCGGACAGACTCTTGCGGCGCGACTGGCGACAGTTGTCGCCGACCCGCCCTTGCGCCCAGCCGCCCTCGTAGCCCCACACGCCAGTGCGCATGTCGATCCAGTAGCGACCGTTGGGCACGCGCGCACACGAAGCGGCGTCGAGCTGGCGCAGACCCGCCGGCCCCACGCGCTCGCCATTTACCACGACGTAGCGCCCTTGCGCGTCCACCACCACGGGCGCGCATAGCAACAGCGCAACAAACAAACGAAGGATGACGGGCTTCATGGCGCCTCCGCGGCCCACTCGGGCAATTTTTCTACACTTTCACCTTAGTTCACGCGCCGCACGCCTGCCACTACCGTCCATTGAAAGCAGCAGGGTGTAATCGCCACTTCCGTATAATCATTCCCCCTCACTCGCTTCACCCGGACACCGTCATGACCTCGCGCACTCCCGAACTGCTGGCGCCCGCCGGTTCACTGCAAATGCTCGAAACGGCCTTCGCGTACGGCGCGACCGCCATCTACGCAGGCCAGCCGCGCTACTCGCTGCGCGTACGTAACAACGATTTCGGCGACATCGACGTGCTTGCCAAAGGCATGGAACGCACGCATGCGCTGGGTCACCGCTTCTTTCTCGTCTCCAATATCATCCCCCACGGCGCCAAGCTCAAGACCTATCTGGACGACATGGCACCCGTTATCGCGCTCGGGCCGGATGCGTTGATTATGTCCGACCCGGGGCTGATCCTGTTGGTGCGCGAAACCTGGCCGGAAGTGGAAATCCATCTATCGGTGCAGGCCAATACGATGAATGCCGCCGCCGTGCGCTTCTGGCAGCAGGCAGGCATCAAGCGCGTCATCCTTTCGCGTGAACTGTCGATCGACCAGATCGCCGACATCCGCCAGGCCTGCCCGGAGATGGAACTCGAAGTGTTCGTGCACGGCGCGCTGTGCATCGCATACTCGGGGCGCTGCCTGTTGTCGGGCTATCTCAACCACCGCGACCCCAACCAGGGCTCATGCACCAATACCTGCCGCTGGGATTTCAATGTCAAACCGGCGAAGGAAGACGCCAGCGGCGATGTGTATGTGATCGAGGAACCCGAGAAGCGCGCGGGCGAGCACATGCCCATCGAGGAAGACGAACACGGCACCTACATCCTCAACTCCAAGGATCTGCGTGCGATCGAGCATGTGCATCGGCTGACCGAGATTGGCATCGATTCGTTCAAGATCGAGGGGCGCACCAAGAGTCCCTATTACGTCGCGCGCACCTGCCAGAGCTACCGCCAGGCGATCGACGCCGCAGTGGCCGGGCGCGCGCTCGACCCCGCGCTGCTCGGCCAGCTCGAAGGGCTCGCCAACCGCGGCTATACCGATGGCTTCTACCAGCGCCACACGCCGGCGGCGACGCAAAACTACCTGCGCGGCCATTCCGAATCCGGCCGCAGCCAGTATGTCGGCGATGTCGTCGGCTACGACGCCGAGCGCGGGCTCGCCGAAATCAGCGTGAAAAACAAGTTCAGCGTCGGCGACCGCCTCGAACTGATCCAGCCATCAGGCAATCGCGAGGTGGCCGTCGAGCGCATGGAAAACGGCAAGTGTGAAGCCGTGCAAGTGGCGCCGGGGAGCGGTCATCGCGTGTGGTTGCCTCTGGAACCACAAAGCGTCGGTGCATTTGTGGCGCGCTACCTTGCAGGCTGACGTCACCGAGCAGGCCATGGTTTGGCTGATCTGTTGATGGTGGCTGTTCAGGTCGCCAAAACACCTAAGCCAGGTCAATATGCCTTACGCGAATCTGGCCTAGGCTTGGAATGGAATGCGACCGCACGGTCGCACACTCGCAGCCAGGAGACCGGCATGACCAATCGAGATATTGCCTTTATCGTCAAGGATCAAAACCCCCTCATGATGCGTTCCGACGACACCGTGCAAAGCGCCTGCAAGGCGATGTGCGAACGCAAAGTGGGCGCGGTGCTCGTCACCGATGCCAAACAGCATCTGAAGGGCATCTTTACCGGACGCGACGCGGCTCAGGTGATGGCGCGCGGCGGCGACGCACCGGCGGTCAAGCTGGCTGACGCGATGACCGCGTCACCGGACACGATTACGCCCGACAAACGCGCGATTGATGCCTTGCATGCAATGACTGACGGCGGTTACCGGCACTTGCCGGTGGTCGATGGCGCAAAGGTCATCGGCATCGTCTCGCGCGGCGACTTCAAGGGGCTGGAGCTTGATCGCCTCGAGGAAGAAACCGCGCTGTGGGAAACAATCGCCTGAACGGGTACGGCACCGCCATGGGTTGCGCGGTGCGGTGCGGTGCGGTGCGGTGCGGTGCGGTGCGGTGCCGTGCCGTGCCGTGCCGTGCCGTGCCGGTCAAATCATGTCTTGCGGCCGCACCCAGCGGTCGAAATCCTCACCACTGACCTTCCCGGACGCCACCGCGGCCTCGCGCAGTGTGGTGCCGTTGGCGTGCGCCTGTTTCGCGATTTCGGCCGATGCGTCGTAGCCTATGTGAGGCGTAAGCGCGGTAACCAGCATGAGAGAGCGCTCGACCAGTTCTTCTATTCGCGCGCGGTTGGCCTCCACGCCGTCCACACAGAAACGCTCGAAACTGACCATGCCATCGGCGAGCAATTGCACGCTCTCGAGCACGGCGTGGGCAATCACCGGCTTGAAGACATTGAGCTCAAAGTTGCCCGACGCGCCGGCAATATTCACCGTGACATCGTTGCCCATCACGCGGGCGCAAATCATCGTCAGCGCCTCGCATTGCGTGGGGTTCACCTTGCCCGGCATGATCGAACTGCCCGGCTCGTTGGCCGGCAGCGAGAGTTCGCCAATACCGCAGCGTGGCCCGCTGCCCAGCCAGCGCAGATCGTTGGCGATCTTGGTGAGCGCTGCCGCCAGCGTCTTGAGCCCGCCATGCAGAGCGACCAGCGCCTCGTGCCCGGCCAAAGCGGCAAAACGGTTGTCGGCACAGACAAAGGGCAAGCCGGTCGCCTTGGCGAGCCCGCTGGCCACCGCTTCCGCAAACCCGTCGGGCGCGTTCAGCCCGGTGCCAACCGCCGTCCCGCCGATGGCCAGCGCATGCACTTGCGGCAGCGCCTGTTCGATCGCCGCGCGCGACAGATCAAGTTGTGCGACGTAGCCTGAGAATACCTGCCCGAGGGTCAGCGGCGTGGCGTCCTGCAAATGGGTGCGTCCGGTCTTGACGATGTCGGCAAACGCCGTCGCCTTGGCATCGAGTGCCCCGCGCAACTGGCTGATCGCCGGCAACAGCGCCTTGGCCATCTCGCCGGCCACAGCCACATGAATCGCTGTCGGAAAGACATCGTTGGACGACTGGCTGCGATTGACCTCGTCGTTGGGATGCACCTTGCGCCGTGCGCCACGCTCGCCACCGAGCAACTCGGAGGCGCGATTTGCGAGCACCTCGTTGACGTTCATATGGGTTTGCGTTCCGGAACCGGTCTGCCATACGGGCAAGGGAAACTGATCATCATGGCGGCCGTCGACTACTTCCTGCGCGGCCGCGGCAATCGCCTCGGCGGTATGGGCGTCGATCAGGCCCAACTGCCCGTTGGCGCGCGCCGCCGCCGCTTTCACCTGAGCCAGCGCGCGAATCACCGGCATCGGCATGCGCCCATCGCCGATCGAAAAATTATGACGCGCTCGTTCTGTCTGAGCGCCCCACAGCGCTTCGGCATCGACCTCGATGTCGCCCAGGCTGTCGCGTTCCGTGCGTGTTGTCATGATCGCCTCCCGTTGGCTGCGTGCACATATGAGCGTTTGCCCGGTGAATCGTTCCGGCAGCGCATCGTCGTGCCGCGAAATGAAAAACGGGCCGCGCGGGCCCGTATTTCATGCATTTGCGATCACGCGGTCACATCGCTGATTCACGCGTAATCTGCCAGCGGCCGTTCTCGCGCACCCATTCCAAGCGCTTCGTGACGACATCACGATAGCTGTTGGAAGCATAGCGCTGGCTGAATACCGTGGCTGCCACATCCGGACCGAGCTGCTGCACCTGCAGATCTTCCACGGTCACCGATATCGGCCCGCGCTTGCCTAGACGCTGCTCGCGCACCCGCTCCCATGCGCGCATCGACTGTCCGTCGGCGGGCGTAAAGCGATCGCTGTAGAAATCGCGGTAGGCCGGGTAGATTTTGCTTTCCCATGCCTGCGCCCAGTTGCGCGTCGCGGTTTCAAGCGCAACGGTGACATCGTCCGCCGCGGCATCGGCAGCGACTGCGGCAACGGGCGCCACGGGCATGGCTGTTTTCATCATCGCACTGCCTTCCGGCGCGTCTGTCGGGCAGGTCCCCGGCGGATCGACCTCCTCGTTCGGGTTCACGAGATCGGCCACATTCGGGAGGCCTTCGCGTGCCACCTGCAGCGCGGGGAGCAGTTGTCCCATGCCGGCCAGCACACGGGCATACGCCGTCTGATGATCGAAGCCGGCATTGACGAAGGCGCGCCGCGCCTGAAAATACTCGTTTTCGGTATCGAGCAGATCGAGCAGCGTCCGCTGGCCGATGTCGAACTGCTTGCGGTAGGCTTCGCGCGCCTTGGAAATCGACAACTGGTGCTGGTCCAGGTAGCGCAACTGCTCACCCAGACGGTTGACGTCGTTGTAGGCAATGGCAAGCGTCTGGCGAATATCGCGGCATGCCTTGTCACGCAGGTCGTGAGCGAGATTGAGCCGTTCGGCATACTGGCGCACGGCTGCACGATCGGCACCGCCATTGAGCAGGTTGTAATTCAGTACCAGTTCAACGACCCGGTCGCGATGCGGTCCGGCGATGCCGTCGGTGTTGTATTCCAGATTGTGGCGTGCACGCAGATCGATTCGGGGCTGGAACGGCGCCTTGCGCCCTTTGGCTTCGGCATTGGCAGCACGCACGTTCTCAACCGCGGCGTGAAAGGCCGGATGGCCTTCGTAGGCGAGGCGCAGGGCTTCGCCGATCTGCGGCGGGATGCCCCCGTCGAGTTCGCCGATCGGCTGAAGCGAGTCGCCCGGCAACTCGCCGACGATGCGCTGGTAGCGCGCACTGACGTCGTGCAGATTGGACGCCTCGGTGAGCAGATTGGATTCGGCCAGCGCGAGGCGGCCCGACGCCTGCTCAAAGTCCACCCGACGGCCGACACCGGCACCAACGCGCTCTTCGATCTGATCGTACACTTCCTTGTGACGCGCAAAATTGTCACGCGCCAGGGTGACCAGCTCGCGATAGCGAAGTACGTCCGCATAGGCGCGCACGGCCTCCAGCGCGGTCGTTTCAGAGGCGTCCAGCACTTCGAAGTAGCGTGTCAGCTTGGCGTGGCCGAGGCGCGACACCTCGTGCATGGTGGCAAAGCCGTCGTACACCATCTGGTTGAGCGAGATCGCCGCGCCGCGTCGCGTGTAGTCGCGATCGGCGAGGCCCGGGTCGCGCTGATCCTCGAGCCCGATTCCGGCGGTCAGGTCGACACGCGGGCGATAGCCACCGCGCGCGACCTCCTGCTCTTCCTCCGAAGCGCGGAAGGCATGCCAGCTCGCTTGCACTTCGGGATTCGTGATCACGGCGCGTTGAACCGCTTCGCGCACCGAAACCGCGGGCGACGCCGCGGCAATGATCGGCACCAGCACAAATGCGGCGACTAGAACACGGGTTTGACGGCTTGATATTTTCTTCATGGGCTCAATAAGCGGGCAAATAATCCGTAACTTAAGGCTGTGCGCCTCGATGACGCCTTTAGAGGGATGACAACACCGGCCATCGCGCTGGAAGCTAGAGCAGCGGGGCGATAACGCATTGACTCCCCCCACCACCACTGGCGCGGACGCGTGGCGCATCGTGACACGCACCCGAATCGCGCACGAAATGACACCGAATTGATCGGATCACCGGCCATGTTAGCCGAACGCTGGCGCCAAAATTGTAAAAAAATAGAGATGCGCGAACCGAACCCGAAAAAAGACAGACCGCCGACCTCGCGACTTTCTCTGTTTTGGGATCCCGCGCCGGCATCCAGCGGCGCGCTCTGATGCAGCGCCGCGATCAATGACTGATGGCGATTAAGCGGTGGCAGGCGAGCGGATCGACGGGAATTTACCGGCAGTGCATACGATTGCTGGCCGGACTGGCATTCAACCTGCTAGCCAGCGCGTATCCGGGTCTCGATAAAGTCGAAGCAACTGCCGCGACGCGCTATGGTGCCGCGGTTGTGCGCGAAGTGCGCGAATGGCGCGAAACGCTGGCAACGCTGCAAACTGCCCCGGAAACCGAGCAACTCAAGCAAGCAAACCGCTTCTTCAACCGCAAGTTGAATTTCCGCGACGATTCCGACATCTGGAACGAAACGGACTATTGGGCTACGCCACTCGAAGCGCTCGCCAAGCGCGCAGGCGACTGCGAGGATTTCGTCATTGCCAAGTACATCTCGTTGCGCCTGCTGGGCGTCGCCGACGAAAAATTGCGTCTTATCTATGTGCGCGCCAGAATCGGCGGCGGACGCAGTTCGCTGACCCAGGCGCACATGGTGCTAGGATATTTCGCCACACCGACCGCCGAACCGCTGGTGCTGGACAACCTCGTCGGCGACATCCTTCCGGCGTCACGGCGCAGCGATCTGTTCCCGGTATTCAGCTTCAACAGTAACGGCTTGTGGGTAGGCAACGAAAGCGCGCCACGTGCGCGGCCGAGCGATCGTCTGTCGCGCTGGCGCGATCTGGCCGCACGCATGCGCGCCGAGGGATTTACGCAATGAATGCAGGCGGAATTCGAAGTTCGATGCCTGCGAAGTGCACGGTCGGCACAGCGCACAGCGTTGGCCGTGCGGCGAGCAAGGTGATGTTGGCGCATATGTCTTGCGTCACCTCGAGGAGTAAACAATGTCTCTGACCAAACAACTCTGGCTGGGCATCCTGGTCGTCACGGTCGGCGCTTTCGCGGCAAGCTTCGTGATCAGCACGCTGTCCGCGCGCGACTACATCGAGCAACAACTCGATCAGAAGAATCGTGACAACGCCAACGTGCTCGCACTGGCGATGACTCAGTTGCCGAAGGATCCGGCCACTATCGAGTTGTTGCTGTCGGCGCAATTCGACAATGCGCACTACGACTACGTTCGCATTACCGACCCGACCGGCGGGAAAGTCATCGCCGAGCGTGTGCGCGACGAGGCGACGACACGCCAGATGGACGTTCAGGGCGACGGTGCCGCCGCGCCGTCGTGGTTTCGCGAGCTCATCCAGCTCTCGTCCTCGGAGGGCAAAGCCTTCGTCAACGACGGCTGGACCGCCTTCGGCACGCTCACGCTGAAGAGCCATACGGGTTTTGCCTACCAGAGCCTGTGGAACGGCACGCTCGACCTGTTCGCCTGGTTTCTGGCCGGCGCCGGCATCATTGGGGCGTTAGCCACGGTCATGCTGCGCTGGGTGTTGCGCCCGCTCGATCAGGTGATCGCCCACGCTCGCGCCATCGGCGAACGCCGTTTTGTCACCACCGCAACACCGCCCACCCGCGAGTTCGCCGCGGTGGTGACTGCGATGAACACGCTGAGCACGCGCGTGCGCGGCATGCTTGAAGAGGAAGCCATCCGCCTCGACCATCTGCGCCGCGCCGTTCAGCACGACGCAGTCAGCGGCTTGCTCAATCGAGAGCATTTTCTTGCACAGATCGAAGGCACCCTGCAGAGCGAGAACGCACCTGCCACGGGCGCCCTGGTGATGGTGCGTCTCACCCATGTCATCGCGCTCAACGAAGAACTCGGCCGGGCAACCACCGACGACTTGCTGCGCAGGGTGGCCGAGGCTCTCAGTTCGCTGATTGGTGACAACGCGGAATGGTTCGCCGGACGCCTCAACGGGACGGATTTTGCGCTGCTCGCGCCTGATGCCGGCGACGCCAGCGCGCTCGCAGCAAAGCTCGCCGAGCGGCTCGATCTGAGCGTCGGCGCCAGCCTGCCCGAAGGACGGCGCAGTCTGCCGGTGGGCGTTGCCTGCTTTCAGCGCGGCGACCCGTTACCGCAATTGCTCGCCCATGGCGACGTCGCGCTGACGCGATCGGAACAACTCGAAGGCACGCCGCCGCAAATCGAACACGTCAATCCAACCGCCCGCCCGATGACCGACCTGGCGGGCTGGCGCGGACTGATCAGCGAGGCGCTGGCGCTGGAACGCTTTCATCTGGCGCGCTTTCCGGTGCACGACCGCGAGCAAGGCATTCTGCATATCGAAGCGCCCGTGCGCATGCAGCATCCGCGCGAGGATGTCGTGTTGACCGCGGGTGACATTGTGCCCTGGGCGACACGCTGCGGCTTGCTGCCCCATATCGATGCGGTTGTGGTCGACCAGGCGTTGAGGCTTATCGTCGAGCGCGGCAGCGCGGTGTGCATCAATCTGTCGGCCGAGTCGATGTGCCACGCGCCGACGGTCAGCCGCCTGACCTCCGCGCTCAAGCGCGATCCCGTGGCCGCCAGCCAGTTGTGGATCGATCTGCCCGAGAGCGCGGCGTTTCGCCATGCGGCGCACTTCCGCACGCTGTGTAGCGAACTCAAGCCCTTGGGTTGCAAGATCGGACTCGAGCATGTCGGCCAGCATATCTACCAGATTGGCGAGTTGCACGACATCGGCCTCGACTACCTCAAGATCAGCGCCGGTGTGGTGCGCGATATCGATCATCGCCCGGGCAACCAGACCTTTCTGCGCGGCCTCGCGACCATTGGCCACACTATGGGCATGTTGGTTATTGCTGAAGGCGTCGCGAATGACGGCGAAGCGCAACAGTTGCTCGCACTGGGATTCGACGGCATGACCGGGCCGGGCATTCGCGCGGCGTCCCAGTAAGACGCCAGCATCCAAGCCGCTACAGAACAGGGGACGCCACGGCGTCCCTTTTTTTTTCGAGTCCTTGACGCGTTACACCAGATCGTCACCGCCGAGCAAATCGAGCGCACCTTGCGTCTCACGCATCGAGCGGCGCTCCATGAGCTTGGCCTGCGCCGCCTGTGGCAAATCTGTGAAACGGATGACGTCGCGCGCGATGAGCAGATCAATCACGTCTTCGAGCACCCGCACCAGCCGCATGTCCGAATCGGCCAGCGGATCTTCACCCATCAGCGCGCGTGCGAAGCATGCTACCGCCGGGTCGCTGGGCGTCAGACTTTCGCCGTGCACCGCATCGGACGTCAGACTCATCGAAACGACTTGTCCTGCTTCGTCACGATTGACATACACCATCTCGAATTCCTTATTTTTCGCCGCCCGAACCGGCGCGGCGCCGCATGTCAGTCGGTGATCAACTTGCCCTTGGAGAGCAGATCCTGGATGACTTGTTGATCGGAGGTAAGTCCGCCACTGAACAGATCGACATTGTCGAGCACGATCGTGACATCCTCCTGGCCGGCATTGTAGCCGCCGGCGAATCCACCCTTGCTGCTCACATGCAGGACGGTATCGCTACCGTTCTGCTCGAAATGCAGATAGTTGAGCAGGCTGCCGGGGTCGTTGCCGTCGTGGTGTTCGCCCTGCAACAGGTCGCGCAGATTGATGATGTCGCCACCATTGCCCGGCGTGGCCGTGTCAAAGTCGGTAATTCGATCGACAGGCGCCGAACCCGGCACCCCGGGGCTGGCGAGTGACCATTCGAAGACATCCGCACCGAGACCGCCGGTGAGAATGTCCGCGCCGGCGCCGCCCAACAGCACATCGTTGCCGCTGCCACCATCGAGGATGTCATTGCCGGCGCCGCCGAGCATGCGATCGGCGCCGCTGCCACCGAAGAGTTGGTCGTTGCCGGCGCCGCCTTCGAGCAGGTCGTTGCCGGCGCCGCCGTTAAGAATGTCATCGCCACCGAGGCCGATCAGGCGGTCGTTTCCGCTGGTGCCCGTGATCGTATTGTTGCTGTCGTCACCGGCCAGCGTATTGCTGATCGTGCGCAGCAGCAGCGTGGCGCTGGCGCTGTCGCCATCGGTGTCGGTCAGCGTATAGCCGACCTGCACCGGCGCAATCGCCGCCACACTCGTATCGATCAGCACCGGGTCGAAGTTCATCGTCAAGATGCTGGCGTAGGCGTCGCTGGTCGCGCTGATCTCGACGCGGCCGATGTTGCTGTATTCCGCCGGCATCTGGAACTGGCTTTCATCGTTGCTGTAGATCTGCCCGATCATCGTGCCGTCGATGTGAAAGACGGTGTAGGTCAGCGCGCGCGAGCCGCCCAGATTACTGTTGCTGTCGTCCACATTGAAACCAAGATTGGCCACGCCGTTCGGGTAGGTGGTCTTCGAGAACGTCAGCACCAGTGTTTCGAGGTTGTCGATACGCCGGTTGTTGCTGCCGCCCTGCACGCCGATGCCGTCATTGCTGTCGCGACGCACGCCGGCCGTAGCGGTCGTCGCATTGCGGGCAATGCCGGTCGCGACGACGCCACTCAAGGTCAGGCTGGTGCCGCTCTGGTTGGCGCCGCTGAAGTCGATGTTGACCGTCGGTGCCGTCGGATGGGTGGGCAGATCGGCGGTGGGCGGCGAAAAGCGATAGAAGCCTTCGGTGTTGAACACCAACACGCTGCCATCGCTGTTGTGCGTCCAGGTAAGTACGCCACCCGTAACGGACCACGTAAAGTTGGAGCCGCTCCCGCTGTTGTTTGTGGTCAGATCGAACGTCTGCCCGCCAAAATCGACAGAACTGACTTT
This sequence comes from uncultured Rhodocyclaceae bacterium, assembly GCA_965367985.1. Taxonomy (GTDB): domain Bacteria; phylum Pseudomonadota; class Gammaproteobacteria; order Burkholderiales; family Rhodocyclaceae; genus Nitrogeniibacter. The sequence continues at coordinate 2,006 of CBDULG010000004.1, read as the reverse complement.
GGCGCCATCGGGCGCACTATCGACGCCGCCGCCCTGTGGCGTGAACTCGGTCGCGCGCGTACCGATTGGCAGACCGCCGTCGGTGCCCACGCCAGTGATTACGTTGCCTTCGAACTCGGTGTAATTGGCAAACAGCGTGTCGCCATCATCACGTGCAACTGGCTGACCATCGATCACGTTGAATGTCAGCCGCACTGGCGGGGTTACGTCGCCATCGCCGTCGCGCGCAATGAAGGTGACATCGAAGCTATCGCCTTCGCTTGCCGTACCACCCGTGAAATAGGTGTAATCGGCCGTAGCGAAATTGAAGGTCAGCGAACCGAAGGTGAAACCCTTGCTGGCGTCAAGTGTGAGCAGATCGCCATTTAGCGGGAAGCCGGTGAGGAATCCGCTGTTCTCGGTGATCTGATTGGTCGCCGCGTTATAGGTGAATGTCACGTCCTGATCGGGCGTGCCATCGTTGTTGCTATCGAGGCGCAGCGTGATCGTGTCGACCTGCCCGCCATCGGCGCCGAGCGCGCTGCTCAAGCTGCCGTTGCTCACCAGGTTGCCGCCCACCGCGACCGGCACGGTCGACAACAGTGTGTCCTGCAACTGGTTCAGATCCGGCACGATGATTGCGCCGTCGATATTGCCATCACCGTCGGCATCGACGTTGTGAATCGCGTCGAGCGCACTGGTGTCGGAGATACCCGTGCCCACGCCCACGCCGTAGGACTTGATATTGTTGTTGGCGAGGAACGTGCCGTAGCCCGACGCGCCCACCGGGTCGGCGGTGTTGCCTACGGTCGGCGTTCCGTCGGAGATGAAATAGACGATGTTCTCGACAGACGAGTTTACCGTGCCGAACGCTGACTGCGTGGCGTCGAGCGCACTTTCATAGTTTGTGCCGCCGCTGCCGTTGATCGCCCCGATCGCTGCCACGGCGGTCGCCTTGTCGACGAATGCGTTGTTGCCGTTGAGGATTGTCGCGTTGTTGGCGAAAGTAACGATTTTCAACGAGACATTCTGCGCTTGATTGAAATATTCGTTGACCAGCGAAATCATCGCCTGCTTGGCCAAGTCGAGACGGGTCGTGATGGTTACGGTGCCATCGGCGTTGACCTGCTTCACCTGCCCGCCGAATTGCGGATCCGTCATGCTCCCCGAAACATCGAGCACCAGCACCATGTTGAAGCTCGGCAGCGCGTCGGCCGCAACGTCCACCGTCCGGTCGAAGGCGGTTGGCTTGTCATCGACGACCGTGACGCGCAGCGCCGCGGAGCTTGTATCCGAGGTGTAGTTGAATACCTCAGTGACACTCAGGTCATCGCCTGGCGCGCTATTGTCTGCCGCACGATTGAGCGTGTAGGTGTAATCGCCCGCGCCGGCGCCGCTGGTCGAAACGACCAGCGAACCGATCGCCGTCTCAATGCCGATATAACCGGCGCGCGCGTCGGTGTCGCCGGCGCTGCCGTCGGCCACACCGTTGATATTCAACAGCGAGGAACCACCGACGTCGTTGGCGAACAGGTTGCCTGACACCACCGTGGTGCCACCCCCCGTGCCGCCCGGCAGCGCACTTTCATGCACCGTCGCAAGGTCGTCGTCCGCATCGACCGCGGTGAGCGCGACCGTGGCCGTGCTCGTCTGTCCATCATCGTCGGTGAGCGTGTATGTAAAGCTTGCAGATCCCGCGACAGCGGGGGTGTAGGTCCACGTGCCATTCCCGTTGTCCACCAGCGTGCCGCTGCTTACCGGGCTGACATTGGTGATGACGGCGTGATCGCGCAGGATGTCGTTCGCCAGCAACTGACCCTCGGTAATGATGATCGGAGTTCCCAGCGTCGTCATGAAAGCATCGTCGCCAGCCTCCGGCGCACCATCGTCGACGGGCGTGACATCGATCGTCACGGTGTTGGGTATCGGGTCGAACAGACCGCTGCTGTCCTGCACACTGAAATTGAAGTTCGCGTAGTTCGTGCCGTTGGCCTGCGGCGCCGGCGTGAATTGCAGCAAGCCGCTGG
>CBDULG010000003.1:0-27592 GCA_965367985.1 uncultured Rhodocyclaceae bacterium | reverse complement strand
CCTACCCCCGCTGATTGAAGCGCGCGGGCGCCCTCGCTATAGTACGGTGAGGCTCTAAACACACGGGAGATCGTCATGATTACCAAAGAAATCAAGAGCAACCTGGTCGAGGTGGCGATCTTCGGCGAGTTCACGCTCGAGGATTACAAGGAATTCGAGGAGGTCGCCAACTACCGCATCAAGTTCGAGGGCGAGGTCAATCTGCTCATGGACCTGCGCGACATGACCGGCTTTACGATCGACGTGGCGTGGGAAGAGATCCGATACAGCCGTGCGCACGCCATGGACTTCGGCAAGATTGCGGTGATCACGGAAGACCAGTGGATGACTTGGAGCGCGTGGATCTCGCAATTTTTTGTCGATGCCGATGTACAGGTATTCGCCAATGAAGTCGAAGCGCGGGCCTGGCTGGAGGGTGAAGAAGTTGTCTGAGATTCCCGCCACAGGACTCACAACGCTCGCCACGCCTGCTCAGGTGCACGCATATCTCGACGCACCCGACTGGGTGATCGTCGATTGCCGGCACGATCTGGCCAAGCCCGATTTCGGCGCCGCCGCGTTCGCCGACAATCATCTGCCGGGCGCCCAGTTTCTCCATCTCGACAACGATCTGTCGGGTCACAAGACCGGCCGCAACGGCCGCCATCCGCTACCCGACGCCGACGCCCTCGCGCAGCGCCTGGGCAGCATCGGTATCGACAACGACACCCAGGTGGTCGCCTACGACGACGCCGGCGGCATGTTCGCGGCACGCCTGTGGTGGCTGCTCAACTGGCTCGGCCACAGCCGCGTGGCGGTACTCGACGGCGGCTATCAAGCCTGGTGCCGCGAGTCCAAGGTGCTCACCAAGCAGTTGTCCACGCCGCGTCCGGCAAGCTTCACGCCTCATGTTCAGCCGCTTGCAGTCGACGTCGATTTCGTCGCCACGCACTGCGGCGGCGCGGCGATCCAATTGGTCGACGCGCGCAGCCCCGACCGCTTCCGTGGCGAAAACGAAACGCTCGATCCGGTCGCCGGCCATATCCCCGGCGCGATCAACCGATTCTTCAAGGACAACCTGCAGGAGGACGGCCGCTTCAAACCCGCCAACACGCTGCGCGCCGAGTTCGACGCCCTGCTCACCGGCCGCGACCCCGCGCAAGTCGTCCACCACTGCGGCTCCGGGGTCACCGCCTGCCACAACGTCCTCGCCATGGAAATCGCTGGCCTGCGCGGCGGCCGACTATATGCCGGGTCGTGGAGCGAGTGGTGCGCGGACGGAAGCCGGCCGGTGGCGCTGGGGGCGTAGGTTCTACGTTCACACGCAAGTGATTCCGGGCCGCGGCCTGCATACGCGCGATACAAACTGGGTACCGACCTTCGCCGGCACGACGCCGCGGGGCGCCACGACGTTGCAACGCAACACTAAATGCACGTCATTTCGGCGCAGAGGCCGGAATCCAAGACCCGCGCGCTGATGTGCACCGACAAGAGCCGCGCATCGTAGGACATAACATACAAGCCCGGACGCAGGCCGCAGGCCGGAATCCGGGGCGGCGCTGGCGCAACGTGTGAATCCTGGATTCCGCTTCGCTGCGTTTAGGCGACCTACGCGCCGAGTTGTCACCGCGCGATCCACCCCTCCAGCAGCGGCAGCAGCCACGGCAATGTCATCGCGGTAAACAAGCCGTTCACGCCCATCGCCAGCGCGGCAAACGCGCCGGCCGTCTCGCCCAGCTGAAAGGCGCGCGCCGTGCCGATGCCGTGCGAGGCGAGGCCGAGCGCGAAACCCGTTGCGGCGTCATCCTTGATGCGCAGCAACTTCATCAGTGCCGACCCGCATACCGCGCCGACGATGCCGGTGAGAATCACCAGCACGGCGGCCAGCGAGGACAGCCCGCCGAGCCGTTCGGCAATCGCCATGGCGATCGGCGTGGTGACCGATTTGGGCGCCAGCGAATGCATTGTCGGCAGGCTCGCGCCAAGCGCGCCGGCGATCAGATAGGCCGACAGCGCCGCGGTCAACGATCCGGCGACCAGGGCGGCCAGGATCGGTAGCGCAAGGCGCTTGAGACGCTGCAATTGCCCGTAAAGTGGCACGGCGAGCGCCACGGTGGCCGGTCCAAGCAGAAAGTGCACGAACTGGGCGCCCTCGAAATACTGCGCGTACGGCGTCGCCGTCGCGCTCAGCACCGCCACCAGTAGCACGATTGCGATAAGCACTGGATTGGCGACCGCCTTGAAGCCGCTTCGGCGGTGGATTTCGAAGGCCAGCAGGTAGGCCAGCAGGGTCAGCGTCAACCACAGCAGCGGACTGGCCGCCAGATAGACCCACGCGTCCTGCAAGGGTGCAATGTTCACGGCGCACTCCGTCCATCGCGGCGTCGGCTGAGTGCATGGAGGACCAGCGCGGCGACGCTCATGCCGAGCACGGTGCTGACCAGCAGCGCGACAGCGATCGGCAGCCACTCGGCGCCAAGGCGGTCGAGATGAAGCATCACGCCGGTGCCGGCTGGCACGAATAGCAGCGAAAGATGTTGCAGCAGACTGTTGGTGGTGCCGCGCAGCGCCTTGCCGGGCCCGCCGCGCACCATCAGCCAGGCGAGCAGCATGACGAGGCCGAGCACCGGGCCGGGCACGGGTAGATCGAGCACCAGGCGCAGCGCTTCGCCGGCAAGTTGGAAGGTGAGCAGCAAGGCAACGGCAGCGAGCACAGGCGTTTTCCTGAATTCAAAGTGGCTTGTTAACACAGCGAAGCATTCGCGCCACGCCATGAACGATAGAATGAAGTTCGCCGTATCGCGCAGCGGCGCCGCCACGGTTGCCAAAGTCTAGCGTCCACCGCGCGCCGGGCAACCGTTCGGCCAGGCCGCTGGCGCCGGCATTGCTGCCATTGCCGTGAGGAGGCCATCCATGTCGAGTTGCATCATTCCCACCATGAAATATGAAGACGCCCCCGCGGCGATCGACTGGCTGTGCCGCGCGTTCGGATTTGAAATCCATCGCGTCGTGCCCGGCGAGACGGGGATCATCGAGCATGCACAACTGACCTTCAGAGGCGGCATGATCATGCTCGGCTCGGTGCAGGAGTCGCCCTTCGATGCGCTTCAGAAGACGCCACGCGCGGTCGGCGGCGTCGGCACGCAAAGCCCCTACATCGTCATCGACGATGTGGACGCGCATTGCGCACAGGCATCGCGTGCGGGCGCCGAAATCGTCATGCAACCCGAAGACCAGGATTACGGCGGGCGCCTGTATTCGTGCCGGGACCCGGAAGGTCACTTATGGAATTTCGGTTCCTATGATCCGTGGGCACCGGCGTGACGGGCTGCGCCGCCGCGCGCACAGTCCTATACTGCAACGACCCCCAACCCACTGGAGAACCCCATGGCGGATCACGTTTACAAGCTCATCGACATCGTCGGCTCATCGAGCGTCAGCAGCGACGATGCCATTCGAAACGCCATCGACACGGCGGCCAAGACGGTCAGCCATATCGACTGGTTCGAAGTCACCGAGACACGCGGGCATGTGATTGACGGCAAGATCGCGCACTTCCAGGTTTCGGTGAGGATCGGCTTCCGCCTCGAGACGGCCTGAGGCTATTCAGCCGACCATGTCCGCGACATGCCGGCCGATCGCCAGTGCGGCGGTCAGGCCGGGCGATTCGATGCCGAACAAGTGGATAAGCCCGGGCGCGCCGTGCTGCGCGGGGCCATCGATGCGAAAGTCGGCATCGGGCTCGCCGGGGCCGACGATCTTGGGGCGCACGCCGGCGTAGCCCGGCGCCAGCCGGCCGTCCTCGAGTTGCGGCCACCAGGCGCGGATCGCGGCGGTGAAGCGCGCGGCACGGGCGGGGTCGACATGATAGTCGGGGGCATCGATCCATTCGACGTCGGGGCCGAACTTGGCCTGCCCACCGAGATCGAGCGTGAGATGCACGCCCAAGCCACCCGGCTCGGGAATCGGGTAGATCAGCCGCGAGAACGGCGCCTTGCCGGTGAGGGTGAAATACACGCCGCGCGCAAACCATGCCTGCGGCAGATCGGCCTGCGCCGGCCCCACGATGCGATGGCCGAGTGCCACGGCGTCCAGCCCGGCAGCATTGATCACCCAGCGCGCCCGCAATTCCATCTCCTGCGCACCACCGACCTTCAGCACCACGCCGTTCCCGTCCGCGGCACCGCCGAGCACCGGGCTGCCAAGCGCCAGCATCGCACCGTGCCGTTCCGCATCGCCCAGCAGCGCGAGCATCAAACCGTGGCTATCGACGATGCCGGTTGAGGGCGAGAGCAGCGCGGCGTGGGCGTCGAGTGCGGGTTCGATGAAGCGCAGTTCATGTTCATTGAGCACGCGCAGATCATCGACGCCGTTGGCGACCGCCCGCGCGCGAATCTGTTTGAGCGCCCCGGCCTGCGCCGCCTTTGTGGCGACCACCAGCTTGCCGCAGCGCGCATGCCCGACGCCGCGTTCGGCGCAATAGGTGTAGAGCAGATCGCGCCCCTCGACGCACAGGCGCGCCTTGAGCGAACCCGGCGGATAGTAGAGACCTGCGTGAATGACCTCGCTGTTGCGTGAGCTAATGCCGGTACCGTAGGCGACTTCGCGTTCGAGCACGATCACCTCCCGGCCGGCTTCGGCCAGCGCGCGCGCACAGGCCAGCCCGACCACGCCGGCACCAATGACTACGCAATCTGTGGTTTCCATGCGTCCTCTAATCCCGTTGCACGTCGCGACGGCGCCGCCTCACCAATCGACCCGCTCGATATGACCAAGCGACCGCCCCAAGAAGCGCTCACCAATCGTCTGGAAACGCAGCGGAATGTCGGTCACGAAAAACTGCGCCTTCGAATGCTGCTCGCCCGAATTCGCCAGGTCCAGCCGCTTGAGCGTCTGCGCAGCCTGTTCGGCGACGGTAATGGCGGAGTCGACGAGACGCACGTCGCGTCCCGCCACGTCCATCAGCAGGGGCTTGAGCAGCGGGTAATGTGTGCAGCCGAGGACGAGGCTGTCGATGTGCTCGGCGAGCACGGGCTTGAGATATTCCTGCGCGGTCATGCGCGTCACCGGGTGGTCCAGCCAGCCCTCCTCGACCAGCGGCACGAACAGCGGACAGGCTTGCGAATAGACGCGCACCGCGCTGTCCAGCGCGTGCATGCGGCGTGCGTAGGCGTTGGAGTTGATCGTCGTCGGCGTGCCAATGACGCCGATGGCGCGGGATCGGGAGCCGGCCACGGCGGCGCGTGCGCCCGCATCGATCACGTCGAGCACGGGTACGCCGTCGGCGCGTGTGCGCACGATGTCGCCGGCCACCGCGGCCATGGTGTTGCAGGCGATGATGAGCATCTTCACGCCGCGCGTCATAAGGAAGTCGGTGATCTGCTCGGTGAAGTGGCCGATCGTGGCAACGGATTTGATGCCGTAGGGCACGCGCGCGGTGTCGCCGAAATAGACCAGGTTTTCCAGCGGCACGCGCTCCATGAGCGCGCGCACCACGGTGAGCCCGCCGACGCCGGAATCGAACACGCCAATCGGCAGGGAGCGGTCAGCCGGCATGAAGAAGCCCGTGTGCGAAAACCGCTATTTTACGGCAGCGCCCGCGCCGCCTGTTGCGCCAGCGCCCAGCGTACATGCTCGCGCACCAGCGCCGAGGGGTCGTCGCGCCTCGCTTCGAGCGCCTCGACCACGTCGCGGCTGTGCGGCGCGTTGCCGAGCCCGACGGCAAGATTGCGCAGCCAGCGCGCGTAACCGATGCGATGGATCGGGCTGCCGGCCATGCGCTCGCTGAAATCCGCTTCGCTCCAGCCGAACAGGCTGACCAGCGTGGCGCCGTCGAGGCCATTGCGCACCGCGAAATCGTCTTCCTGCGTCGGTTGCGCGAAGCGATTCCAGGGGCACGCCAGCTGACAATCGTCGCAGCCGTACACCCGGTTGCCGATCAGCGGTCGCAGGGCTTCGGGAATCGCGCCGTGAAGTTCGATGGTGAGATAGGAGATGCAGCGCCGTGCGTCGAGCTGGTAGGGCGCGACGATGGCCTGCGTCGGGCAGATATCGATACAGGCGGTGCAGCGGCCGCAGTGCTCCTCCTGCGGCGTATCGACCGGCAGCGGCAGATCGGTGAAGATTTCGCCGAGAAAAAACATCGAGCCGGCCTCGCGGCTGAGCAGCAAGGTGTGCTTGCCGCGCCAACCGATGCCGGCGCCTGTGGCCAGCGCAACCTCGGCCACCGGCGCCGAATCGGTGAACACCCGGTAGCCGTGCGGCACCGCCTCGGCAATTCTTTGCGCCAGTTTTTTCAACCGCGACCGCAACACCTTGTGGTAGTCACGGCCCAGCGCGTAGCGCGACACGTAGGCGCGTTCGCCGTCGGCCAGTAGCGCCTCGGCGTGTGCGGCGTCTTCGGCCGCGGGCCAGTAATCCATGCGCGCGCTGATGACCCGCAACGTACCGGGCACCAGTTCGGCGGGGCGGCAGCGGCGCAGGCCGTGTTTGGCCATATAATCCATCTCGCCGTGAAAACCCGCGTCCAGCCACGCCTGCAGGCCGCTTTCGGCGTCGGGTAGATGAACGTCGGAAATCCCGACCGCCGCAAAACCGAGCTCACGGCCCCATTGCCGAATCTGTGCCACCAGCGCCGCGGCGTTCGTTGGCGCGAGCCCTTGCGCGGAGACCTTGCGATGATCCGTTTCACCCATGCCTCTGATGATAGCGACCGCACCCTGCGGGCGCATCTGGCGGACGAAAAAGACACCCTCGGTCTGGGCGCGGCGCTGGCGCCGGCACTGGCACCGGGGCTGGTGATTTATCTGCAGGGCGACCTGGGCGCAGGCAAGACCACGCTGGTCAGAGGCCTGCTGCGCGCACTCGGTCACGAGGGAAATGTAAAAAGTCCTACGTACACCTTGATTGAACCTTATGTAGTTTCTAGTTTACACTTATATCACTTTGATTTTTATCGGTTCACTTCGCCCGAAGAATACTTCGACGCGGGCCTGGACGAATACTTTACTGCTCAGGGCGTCTGCCTGATCGAATGGCCGCAAAAAGCCGCACCGTATGTGGCACCCGCGGACATTGAAATCGGGCTGACAGTTTCAGGCGACGGGCGCGATGCAATCATTCGCCCCTTGACGGAAGCGGGACAACAATGCCTAACGACAATAGCCAACATCCCGAGCCGCTAGGGTTGCGCTCACCACGCCGAACGTTTCTCAAGGCCGCCGGTGCGACCTTCGCCATGCTGGTCAGCCCGATAGGCCAGGCGGCCGTATCGCGGCTGGTGGCGGTGCGCGTCTGGCCGGCCGAAGACTACACCCGCATCGCGCTCGAATCACACAGCGCGATTCGCTACAAGACGATGACCCTGAGCGGGCCTGACCGGCTGGTGGTCGACCTCGAAGGCGTCGAGTTCGACAGCGTGCTCAAATTCCTGCCCGAGCGCGTCACCGCCGCCGATCCGTTCATCAGTCACATTCGCGCGGGACGCAACCGGCCCGGCGTGGTGCGCGTGGTGGTCGAACTCAAGCAGGGCACGCTCCCACAGGTGTTCACATTGCAACCGATCGGCGCTTACGGTCATCGGCTGGTGCTCGACCTCTATCCCACCGAGCCGATCGATCCGCTGCTTGCGCTGATCGAAAAGGAATCGCCCGCGGCCGCGGCAGCCGGCGACGCGTCGATTCCGCAGCGCGGCACGCGCAGCGTCTCGCGGCGCCCGCGCACGACGCCCGAGCCGCGCGTCAATCGACTGGTCACGGTGGCGATCGACGCCGGACATGGCGGTGAAGACCCGGGCGCGATCGGCCGCCGCGGAAGTTACGAGAAGAACGTGACGCTCAGGATCGCGCGCAATCTCCAGAAACAGATCGACGCCGAGCCCGGCATGCGCGCGGTGCTCACGCGCGACGGCGATTACTTCGTGCCGCTTTACAAGCGAGTGCACAAGGCGCGCGCAGTCAATGCCGACCTGTTCGTATCGATTCATGCGGACGCCTTCGTCAAGCCCGACGCGCGCGGCAGTTCGGTGTTCGTGTTGTCCGAACGGGGCGCCTCGAGCGCCGCGGCACGCTGGCTGGCGAAGCGTGAGAACAATGCCGACCTGATCGGCGGCGTAAAGCTGGCAAGCCAGGACGGCCATCTCGCGCGCACCCTGCTCGACCTGTCACAAACAGCGACCATCAATGACAGCATGAAGGTGGGCAAGGCGGTGCTGAGCGAGTTGGGTGGCATCAACACGCTGCACAAACCCCATGTCGAGCATGCCGGCTTCGCCGTGCTCAAGGCGCCGGACATTCCGTCGATCCTCGTCGAGACGGCCTTCATCAGTAACCCGGAAGAAGAACGCCGCCTCAACGACAAGCGTTACCAGACCAAGATGGCGCGCGCCCTGCTCAATGGCATCAAGCGCTACTTCGACGACAATCCGCCGCTCTCGCGCGTGCGCGTCGCCCAGTTGAACTGACGTCAATCGCAGTTGGCGGCAGGTCACGGTCGCAACACCGTAGGGCGGGTTTTAACCCGCCAGCTGCTGTCTCGAAACCGCGTCGCGGGATGAATCCCGCCCTACGGCGCGGCGCGCAGGCAGTGCACGCTGAACAGATTTTCGTCGTCGCACCACGCCTTTTCGGCACTGAATCCCGCACGCGCAGCAAGCGTGTGGAAGGCTTCCACGCTGTATTTGTAAGAGTTTTCGGTGTGGATGCCGTGGCCCTCGGCAAAGCCGAAGGCCTGGCCGGCCAGCGCGATGTGGGTGGGGCGCAGGGCCACCAGATGCATCTCCACGCGCCCCGCTTGGGCGTTGTAGAAGGCGTGGTGGGCGAAGGCATCGACCTCGACATCGGCGCCCAGCTCGTTGCGCATGCGCACCAGCAGATTGCGGTTGAAACGCGCCGTCGCGCCGTCCTCGTCGTTGTAGGCGGCTTCGAGCCGTGCGGCATCCTTTTCCAGATCGACGCCCACCAGCAAACGCCCGCCCGGTCCGACCATCTGCGCCACGCGGCGTAGCAGGATCACCACCTCGGCCGGCTCGAAATTGCCGATGCTCGAACCGGGATAGAACGCCACCCGCGTGCGCGCGGCGATCGGCGGCAGTTCGAAACTCTCGGTGTAATCGACACACACCGCGCTCACCCGCATCCCGGGATAGTCGGCGGCGATGCCGCTCGCCGATTCCCTCAGGTGACTTTCGGAGATGTCGAGCGGCAGGTATTCGGCGGGTTTGAGCACGTTGAGCAAGGTGCGGATCTTCACGTCGCTGCCGCTGCCCAGTTCGATCAGTGCTGTCCCCTGACCGAGCAATTGCGCAATTTCGGCGCCGTGCCGGCGCAGCAGGGCGATTTCGGTGCGTGTCGGGTAGTAGGCGTCGAGGCGTGTGATCTCATCGAACAGCCGGGACCCCTCCTCGTCGTAAAAGAACTTCGGCGGAATCTGCGGCGGCGACAGCGAAAGCCCTTCGATCACCTCGCGCTGGAAATCGGCGAGCGCCGGCTGGAGGTCATGAAAGCTGAAATTGGGAGGCGTTGGGAGCGGCATCAATTGTCCTTGGCCAGCCGAAATCCCTGAAACTGCCAGCGTTCATGAGGATAGAAGAAGTTGCGGTAGGTGCGGCGCACATGATCCGCCGGTGTCACGCACGAGCCGCCGCGCAGCACCATCTGACCCGACATGAATTTGCCGTTGTACTCGCCCAGCGCACCGCTTGCGTGACGATACCCCGGATAGGCCAGATAGGCCGAAGCGGTGTGCTCCCACACATCGCCGAACATCTGGCGCAAGCCGCCGCTGCCCGTCGCGGCGCGCGGGTGCAGCAGTCCGCTATCGACAAAATTACCGGCGATGTGCACCGTGCCGGCCGCATGCTCCCATTCCGCTTCGCGGGGCAGGCGCGCTCCGGCCCACGCGGCGTAGGCCTCGGCCTCGAAATAGCTCACATGACTCACCGGTGCGTTGAGATCGAGCGGGCGCAGGCCGCCGAGCGTAAACTCCAACCACGCGCCGTCGCGCTGCTCCCAGTAGCGCGGCTGCGTCCATGACTGGGCAAGCACCGTATTCCAGCCATCCGACAGCCATAAGGCCGGATCGCGGTAGCCCCCGGCATCGACGAACTCGAGATACTCGCCGTTGGTCACCAGCCGGTTGGCAAGCGCGTAGGGCGCCAGGAACACCTTGTGCCGCGGCGTTTCGTTGTCATAGGCAAAGCCGTCGCCGTCATGCCCGCAGGTCACCAGGCCGCCATCGAAGCCTTGCCAGTCGAGCGCCAACGCTGGCGACCCGGCGACCCCGGCAAGATCGTCGCGGTAGGCCGGGCGCAGCGGATTGACGCTGAAGTGCTGCTTGATGTCGGTGAGCACCAACTCCTGATGCTGTTGCTCATGGTTGAGGCCAATCGCCAGCCGTTCGGCGACCACCGGCCAGTCCGCATCGTCGGCGCAGGAAATCAATTGCGCCATCGCGGCATCGACATGCGCCCGGTAGCGGTACACCGTTTCAACGGTCGGTCGCGACAAGTGGCCGCGATCGGGCCGCGGGTGCATGCGGCCGATCTGCTCGTAGTACGAATTGAAAAGGCTGCGGTAATGCGGATCGAAGCAGCGGTAGTCCGGCGCGAAGGGTTCGAGCAGGAAGGTCTCGAAAAACCAGCTGACATGCGCCAGATGCCATTTCGGCGGGCTGGCGTAATCCGCCGTCTGCAAGACATAGTCTTCGACACACAAGGGCGCGCACAGGCGCTCGCTCGCATCGCGAACACGGCGGAAGGCATGCAAGCACTCGCCCCGCAGCTGTGGATCGACGGATACTGGCTGACGCCGGATGTCGTTCATGGCACTCCTCGCGTGAATGCGCGTAGCAAAGCAAATGCACGCGCCATGCGTCAACCCGAAGGCTGTCGTGCCGGCCCGGCAGGGCGCCGAAAATCGTCGTGCGATGCAGCGAAATGGCGCCCTTTGCCGCTATAATTGCCGTTTTTTTCAGGCGCTTATGCTGGTTTCTCGCGGCGACGCGGAACGCGCCCCGACCGCCTCGGTGCTCACCATCGGCAACTTCGATGGCGTCCATCTGGGTCATCAGGCGCTGCTCCGACTCCTTACGGACAAAGCCCGCGCGCTCGGGCTGCCAGCGGTCGTGCTCACTTTCGAGCCGCATCCGCGGGAGTTCTTCGCCCCGCAGAATGCGCCGCCCCGCCTCGCGTCCTTGCGTGAAAAGCTTTTGCTGCTCGACGCGGCCGGCATCGACATGACACGCATCGTGCGCTTCAACGCACGCTTCGCGGCGCTCAGTGCCGAACAGTTCATCGACCGTGTGCTGGTCGACAGCCTGCAGGTGCGCCACCTCATCATCGGCGATGATTTCTGTTTCGGTGCCGGCCGCAAGGGCGATTTCGCCATGCTGAAAGCGGCGGGAGAACGCCGCGGATTCGTCGTCGAAGCGATGCCTACGCACAGCTTCAACGGCGAGCGCGTGTCCAGTTCGGCAGTGCGCGACGCACTGGCGCAAGGCTGCCTCGATCGCGCCGCCCGCCTGCTGGGCCGCCCCTACAGTATCGCCGGTCGCGTCGTGCATGGTGAGAAAATCGGCCGCACGATCGGCTTCCCCACCGTCAACATCCAGCTCAAGGGCCGCCAGCCGCCGCTCTCGGGCGTGTTCACGGTGGAAGTCGAAGGCCTCGCGGCTGCACCCGTGGCCGGCGTGGCGAGCGTCGGCGTGCGCCCGACAGTGGACGGGTCGGGCCGGCCGACACTCGAGGTGCATCTGTTCGACTGGACGGCCGACTGCTACGGTGCCCACCTGCGGGTGCATTTCTTGCGCAAGCAGCGTGACGAAGAAAAATACGACTCGCTTGACGCACTGAGCGCACAGATCGCGCTCGACGCCTGCAACGCCCGCGCCTGGTTCGCCGGCCGCGCGCACGAAACAACCCGCTAAACAAGACGAACATGGCCGATTACCGCAAGACGCTCAACCTCCCCGATACGCCGTTTCCGATGCGCGGCAACCTGCCCAAACGCGAGCCGGGCTGGGTGAAGGACTGGCAGGATCGCAAGCTCTACCAGAAAATTCGCAAGGCGGCGGCCGGGCGGCCCAAATTCGTCCTGCACGACGGTCCGCCCTATGCCAACGGCAGCATCCACATCGGCCACGCGGTCAACAAGATCCTCAAGGACGTGATCGTTCGCTCGAAAACGCTGGCCGGTTTCGATGCGCCCTATGTGCCGGGCTGGGACTGCCACGGCCTGCCGATCGAGCACAAGGTGGAAGTCACGCATGGTAAAGGGCTGCCGGCCGACAAGGTGCGCGCGCTATGCCGCGAATACGCCGCCGAGCAGATCGACGCGCAGCGCGCCGACTTCATCCGCCTGGGCGTCTTGGGCGACTGGGACAACCCCTACCGCACGATGGATTTCGCCAACGAGGCCAACGAACTGCGCGCGCTCGCCAAAATGGTCGACGCAGGCTACGTGTTCAAGGGGCTCAAGCCGGTCAATTGGTGCTTCGACTGCGGCTCGGCGCTGGCCGAGGCCGAGGTCGAGTATGCCGACAAACAGTCACCGCAGATCGACGTTGCCTTTCCCGTCGGCGATGCCGCCGCCCTGGCCGCCGCGTTCGGCCTGCCCCCGCTCGCCAAGCCCGCGTTTGCGGTGATCTGGACCACCACGCCGTGGACGATTCCGGTCAACCAGGCGCTCAACATGCACCCCGAGTTCGAGTATGCGCTGGTCGACGTGGGCAAGCGCCTGCTGGTGCTGGCCGCGGAGCTCGTCGACGCCTGCCTTGAACGCTACGGACTGTCGGGCGAGGTGATCGCCAAAGTGCCGGGCGCCGCGCTGGACCGCATCGAATTCCGTCATCCCTTCTATGACCGCGCCTCGCCGGTCTATCTGGCCGACTATGTCGGTCTCGACGCGGGCACCGGCATTGTGCATTCGTCACCCGCCCACGGCGTCGACGACTTCGAAACCTGGCATGCCTACGGGCGCAGCAATGACGAGATCTATGCTTTCGTGACGGGCGACGGCAGCTATGTGTCCGATCTGCCTTTCTTCGGCGGCCAGAACATCTGGAAGGCGAATCCGGCGATCGTCGCCAAGATCGACGAACTCGGCTGCCTGCTCGCGCACGAGAAGATCACCCACAGCTACATGCACTGCTGGCGCCACAAGACGCCGGTGATCTACCGTGCGACCGCGCAATGGTTCGTCGGCATGGACCGGCAGGTTGCAGACGGCACGACGCTGCGTGAGCGCGCGCTCAAGGGCGTGGACGCGACACGCTTCTACCCGGCGTGGGGCCAGTCACGGCTGCACGCGATGATTGCCAACCGCCCCGACTGGTGCATCTCGCGCCAGCGCAACTGGGGCGTGCCGATCCCCTTTTTCCTGAACAAACAGACCGGCGAACTGCACCCGCGCACCGTCGCACTGATGGAGAAGGTGGCGCAACGCGTGGAAAAGGACGGCATCGAGGCCTGGTTCCGGCTCGATGCGGCCGAAGTGCTCGGCAGCGAGGCGGCGGACTACGACAAGGTGAGTGACACGCTCGATGTGTGGTTCGATTCGGGTACTACGCACTGGCATGTGCTGCGCGGCTCGCACCCCGACGGCCACGGCGACGGACCGCGCGCCGATCTGTACCTTGAAGGCTCGGATCAACATCGCGGCTGGTTTCACTCCTCGCTGCTCACCGGATGCGCGATCGACGGCCACCCGCCTTACAAGGCGCTGCTCACCCACGGCTTTGCGGTCGACGGAAAGGGCCGCAAGATGAGCAAATCGGTCGGCAATGTGATCGTGCCACAGGAAGTTTCGGATCGCCTGGGCGCCGAAATCCTGCGTCTGTGGGTCGCGTCGACCGATTACTCGGGAGAGCTTTCGATCTCTGGAGAAATCCTCGATCGGGTGGTCGAGGTCTATCGCCGCGTGCGCAACACGCTGCGCTTCCTGCTCGCCAACACCGCCGACTTCGATATCGAAGAAGACGGTGTCGCGCCCGACCAGTGGCTCGATCTCGACCGCTACGCGCTGGCCTTCACCCGCCAAATGGCACAGCGGGCCGAAGCGGATTTCGCACGCTTCGAATTCCATCGCGTGGTGCAGTCGCTGCAGATCTTCTGTTCGGAAGATCTCGGCGCGTTCTACCTCGACATCCTCAAGGACCGCCTGTACACGACGCAGCCTGACGCCCTGCCGCGCCGCGCGGCGCAAACCGCGCTGTGGCACATCACGCAGACCTTGGTGCGCCTCATGGCGCCGGTGCTCTCCTTCACTGCCGAGGAGGCCTGGCAGGTGCTCAATGGCGGCGACGCGCAGGACAGCGTGATGCTGCATACCTGGCACGCGCTGCCGGAGGGCGCGGACGAAGCCGCGCTCATCGAACGCTGGGAGACGATTCGCGCGGCCCGCGCGGACGTGCAGAAACAGCTCGAAACGCTGCGCACGCAAGGCACGATCGGCTCCGCGCTGCAAGCCGACGTGGTGGTGCACGCCGCACCCGTGCGCCACGCCGCGCTAGCCTCATTGGGCGACGACCTGCGCTATGTCCTGCAAACCTCGTCGGCCACACTGCTGGCGGCCGCTGACAGTGCTGACGAGCATGTCGACGCGCACGCCTCGGCGCATCCCAAATGCGAGCGCTGCTGGCACTACAGCGCAGACGTCGGCAGCATCGCCGATCACCCCACCCTGTGCGCCCGCTGCCACGGCAATCTGCATGGCGCCGGTGAGACACGCACCCACGCCTGAGCACCGAATGACGATGATGCAGCCCCGGATGTCACTCTGGCTCGCCTTTGCCGGCGTGGTGGTGGTACTCGATCAGCTGAGCAAGCTGTTCATGCAGTCCTGGCTGGTCGAGGGCGAACTCGTTCCGGTTACCGGGTTCTTCGATCTGGTGCTGCTTTACAACCGCGGTGCGGCGTTCAGCTTTCTTGCCGATCATGGTGGCTGGCAGCGCTGGTTTTTCATCGTGTTGGCGATCGTCATCTGTGGCTGGCTGCTCAAGCTGCTGCATCAGCACCAGCACGAGCGCGCCCTGCCGTTTGCGTTTGCGCTGATCATCGGCGGCGCGATCGGCAACGTGATCGATCGCATCGCCATTGGTGCAGTGGTCGACTTCCTTTATTTTCATGCCGGTCGCTACGGCTGGCCCGCCTTCAATCTGGCCGACTCGGCCATCACGCTGGGCGTGGCCATCATGTTGTGGGCGCAATTGCATGAAGCGCGCCGCGCGCCCGCTGGAGAGAACCACTCATGACCAAAGCCGTCCAACCCGACAGCCTGGTGACCTTGAACTACCGCATCGCGATGGAGAACGGGCAGCCTTTGATCAGCACGTTCGAAGGCCAACCGGCCACGCTGAAACTTGGCGTCGGCGAAATGCTGCCGACGCTGGAGCGTTGCCTGACCGGGCTGATCGAAGGGGAAAAGCAGGCGTTTACGCTCGCCCCAGCGGATGCGTTTGGCCCACACCGCCCCGATCTGATCGAAACGGTGCGACGCAAGGACATGCCGCAGGACGACATCGAGGCAATGAGCGTGATGGAGTTTACCGCGCCCGACGGCTCCCGCTATACCGGGCTGGTGCGCGAAATCGACACCGAACAAGCGGTCATCGATTTCAATCATCCGCTCGCCGGCAAGACCATTCAATTCGACGTCGAGATCATCGGCGTGCTGTAACCTGAAAACGGCAGTTGACCGCTTGCCGCGTTGACAATGACTTTGCTTGAAATGACATTCTGTACTTTGCCAAGGCTTTCCCAGTGCGTGAGTGCGCTACACGCCCGATTGCACGACTGGCGGACCACCTGGCTGCGTTGTTTGTCGTATCAGGGGCCTCACCTGCGTCCTCCTCGCGCCTTGCCATACGGCCCGCCAGCCGCACACTCGGGCGCGTCCAACTACCGTTTCCAGGTTTAACCAGGGACAACACCGTGACCGAACAGGAAATTCTTCTCGCCAACCCGCGCGGCTTCTGCGCCGGTGTCGAGCGAGCCATCGAAATCGTCGAGCAGGCGCTGATCCGCTTCGGCGCGCCGATCTACGTGCGCCATGAAGTCGTGCACAACAAGTTCGTGGTCGATGACCTGCGCGCCAAGGGCGCAATTTTCGTCGAAGAGCTTGCCGAAGTGCCCGACGATCAGACCGTCATCTTCAGCGCGCACGGCGTACCGCAGTCGGTGCGCAGCGAAGCCGAGGCGCGCGGCCTGCGCGTCTTCGATGCGACCTGCCCGCTGGTCACCAAGGTGCATCTCGAGGTCGCGCGCATGCGCAAGCAGGGCCGCGAGATCGTCATGATCGGCCACAAGGGGCATCCAGAGGTCGAAGGCACGATGGGCCAGGTGCGCGACGGCATCTATCTCGCCGAGAGCGTCGACGACGTCGCCCGCCTGTCAGTGAAGGACCCGCTACAGCTCGCCTATGTGACGCAAACCACGCTGTCCGTGGATGACGCAGCAGTGATCGTCGAGGCGCTCAAGGCACGTTTCCCGGCGATTGTCGGCCCCAAGAAAGACGACATCTGCTACGCCACGCAGAACCGCCAGGACGCCGTCAAATTCATGGCGCCGCAGGTCGACCTGGTGCTGGTGGTCGGCTCGCGCAACAGTTCGAACTCCAACCGCCTGCGCGAAGTGGCCGAGCTGCGCGGCGTGCCGGCACACCTCGTGGACAACGCCGAAGCGATCGACCCGGCGTGGCTAAGCGGTGTGCGGCGTGTCGGCGTCACCGCCGGCGCTTCGGCGCCCGAAGTACTGGTCACGGCGGTGATCGAGCGGATCAAATCACTCGGCGCGCGTTCGGTACGCACGCTCGAGGGTGCCGATGAGAACGTCATCTTTCCGCTGCCCCGCGCGCTCACCGGCGCGGCCGAATAGCTGCGGCCCGGCCGCACCACAACAAACGGGGCCGCTGCGGCCCCGTTGCTTTTTCGAAATTACTCGTCGAGCTGCGGCCCCATCACGCGCCGATAGAATTCGTGGAAGTGCAGCATGCCGTCTTCGTAGGGCGACTGATACGGCCCGACCTCGTTACGTCCTTGTCGCAGCAGCCCCCGGCGGCCCCGGTCCATGCGCTCGGCGATCTCGTCGTCCTCGACGGCCGTCTCCATGTACGCCAACTGCTGAGCCTCGACGAATTCGCGCTCGAACTCCATGATTTCCTCCGGGTAGTAGAACTCGACGACGTTGGTCGTCTTATCTACATCGGTGGGGATCAAGGTACTGACCACCAGCACCTGCGGATACCACTCCACCATGATGTTGGGGTAGTAGAGCATCCAGATCGCACCCTGTGGCGGCGTTTCGTCTCGATAGATCTCCTGCACCGCGGCGTGCCAGCGCTGATAGGTGGCCGTGCCCGGTTTGGCGAGCGACGTGATGCCGACGCGCTGCACCGAAAACCATTCGCCGAACTGCCAGTCGAGCTGGCCGCAATCGACGAATTTGCCCAGCCCGGCGTGGAACGGAACGACGTGGTAGTCCTCGAGATACACCTCGATGAAGGTTTTCCAGTTGTAGTTGCATTGATGCAGCTCGACCCGATCGAGCTTGAAGCCCGAAAAGTCGAAGTCACGCGCCGCGCGCATGCCCGCTAGATCGGCAGTCGCCGAGCGCGGCCCTCGAAACAGCAGGCCGCGCCAGTCTTCGAGTGGCCGCCGATCGAGATTAAGGCATGGGTTGGCGGGAAAATGAGGCGCGCCCAGCAGCGTGCCGCGGTTATCGTAGGTCCAGCGATGCAGCGGGCAGACGATGTGCGCCGCATTGCCGCGCCCCTCGAGCATGACCGCCTGGCGGTGACGGCAGATGTTGGACATGTCGTAGACGCCGTCGTCCGAGCGCACCAGGAGGCGCGCGTGGTCCAGCCACTCGAGCGAGCGATAGTCATTGACCGCGGGCACCATCAACGCGTGTCCGACATAGCCCGGCCCGCCCTCGAACAGCGTGCGCTGCTCGAGGGCGAAGACGTCTTCATCGAAATACCACGACACGGGGAGCTGCGCCGTCGCCTGAGTCAGATGATTTTTCGATCCGATGACCGACATCCACAAACCTCCATTCACTGCCAAAATGTCCAATAAAACAATGGCTAACGTCGGATTATAGCGAAACGCCGGTTTGACCGCACCGCGCCCGTTCGGGTATTTTCCCGCCTTTGGACGACGCGTGCAGCAGTTCATGGCAAAAACGCCTAAACCTCCGAAGGACTTTGAATCCGCGATTGCGCAACTGGAAGACATCGTTGCCGCAATGGAGTCGCGCGAGTTGCCGCTCGAAGATGCGCTCGACAAGTACCAGAACGGTATTGCCCTACTGCGCTACTGCCAGCAGACGCTGTCCAGCGCCGAAGCCCGTATCCGGACGCTGCACCCCGACGAGGGCACGGAGCGCCTCGAGGAATAATGACAGAGGCCGATTTCCAGCGCTGGATGCGCAGCATTCAGGAGCGCACCGAGCGCGCGCTCATCGCCGCTCTGCCGCCCATCGACGTGGTGCCCGACCGGCTGCATGAAGCTATGCGCTACGCGACCCTGGAGGGCGGTAAACGCGTCCGGCCACTGCTTGTTCACGCCGCCGGCGCCGTGAGCAATGCGCCGCCGGACGTACTCGATCATGTCGCATGCGCGGTCGAACTCATCCACGCGTACTCACTCGTTCACGACGACATGCCATGCATGGACAACGACACGCTGCGTCGCGGGAAGCCGACCGTGCACGTCGAATACGACGACGCCACCGCGCTGCTGGTCGGTGACGCCTTGCAGTCGCTCGCCTTCGCACGACTCGCCCAACCGGGCTTGCTTGCCGACAGCGCACGCCAGCTCGACATGGTGCATCATCTCGCCTTTGCCGCCGGATCGCGCGGCATGGCGGGCGGTCAGGCGATCGACCTGCAATCGGTGGGCCAGCCGCTCGGCCGCGAAGCGCTCGAAGTGATGCATATCCACAAGACCGGCGCGCTGATCCGCGCCTCGGTGCGCCTCGGCGCGCAGAGTGGTGATGCGCTCGATTCGCGCACCTTGCGCGGGCTGGATGCTTTCGCCAAACGCGTCGGCCTGCTTTTCCAGGTGGTCGACGATATTCTCGACACGGAGGCCGATACGGCTACCCTCGGCAAGACGGCAGGAAAAGACGCCGACAATGACAAGCCGACCTATGTCACGCTGCTCGGCGTAGCCGAAGCCCGCCGTCTCAGCGAGGAACT
Organism: uncultured Rhodocyclaceae bacterium; assembly: GCA_965367985.1. GTDB lineage: Bacteria > Pseudomonadota > Gammaproteobacteria > Burkholderiales > Rhodocyclaceae > Nitrogeniibacter. The sequence goes on along the minus strand of CBDULG010000003.1, from coordinate 8,420 downwards.
CGAAAGCGAGGCGATGGACGCAATTGCCCCCCTTGACGACAAGGCCGACCGATTGCGGGCACTTGCCCGTTACATCGCCCATCGCCGCTTTTGAGCCTATCCATGAACGCGCCCATTTCCACCGAATATCCGTTGCTCACGACAATCGATTCGCCCGCTCAATTGCGTGCGCTGGAGCGAAAGAAGCTGCCCGAACTGGCGGACGAACTGCGTCAGTTCCTGATCGAGTCGGTGTCCCGCACCGGGGGTCATCTGTCGTCGAACCTCGGCACGGTCGAGCTCACCATCGCGCTGCATTACGTTTTCAATACGCCCGACGACCGTATCGTGTGGGACGTCGGTCATCAGACCTATGGCCACAAGATACTCACGGGTCGCCGCGAGCAGATGTCTACGCTGCGCCAACACGGCGGGATTTCCGGCTTTCCGCGGCGTTGCGAGAGTGAATACGATACCTTCGGAACGGCGCACTCTTCGACTTCGATCTCGGCAGCGCTCGGAATGGCAATCGCCGCGAGACACCAGGGCAAGGACCGCCACGCGATCGCCGTGATCGGTGACGGGGCGCTGTCGGCCGGCATGGCCTTCGAAGCGCTCAATAACGCCGGTGACACCAACGATACGCGGCTGCTGGTGATTCTCAACGACAACGAGATGTCGATTTCACCGCCGGTCGGCGCACTCACGCAGATTCTTGCGCGGCTCATGCCGACCTACAATGCCGCGCGCAACGCCGGCAAGAAAGTCCTCAAGGTATCGCCGCCGGTGCTCGACTTTGCGCGGCGCTTCGAAGAACATGTCAAAGGCATGGTCACGCCGGGCACGCTGTTCGAAGAGTTCGGCTTCAATTACGTCGGACCGATCGATGGTCACGATCTCGACGCGCTGCTCCCCATGCTGCATACGTTGCGCAACCAGAAAGGCCCGCAATTTCTCCATATCGTCACCCGCAAGGGCCAGGGCTACAAACTTGCCGAGGCGGATCCGATTCTTTACCACGGCGTGTCGAAGTTCGACCACACGCAAGGCATCAACACCGGCAAGAAAGCGAGCAAACCCACCTATACCAGCGTGTTCGGTGACTGGCTCTGTGACATCGCGGCGCAGGATGAGCGCGTTGTCGGCATCACCCCGGCGATGCGGGAGGGCTCCGGTTTGGTGAGATTCGCCGATGAGTTTCCCGACCGTTACTTCGACGTGGGCATCGCCGAGCAGCACGCGCTGACCTTCGCTGCGGGTCTTGCCGCCGATGGCATCAAGCCGGTCGTGGCGATCTATTCGACCTTTCTGCAGCGCGCCTACGACCAACTTATTCACGACATCGCGCTGCAGAACCTTCCCGTCGTGTTCGCCATCGACCGCGCCGGCCTGGTGGGCGCAGACGGTGCCACCCATCACGGCGCCTACGATCTGTCGTATCTCACCTGCATCCCCAACATGCTCGTCATGGCCCCGGCAGACGAGAACGAGTGCCGGCAGATGCTGTACACCGCGTATTGCCACGAAGGGCCGGCCGCAGTGCGCTACCCGCGTGGTGCCGGCACGGGCATCACGCCAACCGCCAAGATGACCGCCTACGAGATCGGCAAGGCGGAAATCCGCCGCAAGGGCGAGAAGATTGCGCTGCTTGCTTTCGGCGCCGCCGTATCCGCGGCCATGGAGGCGGGTGAAACGCTCGATGCCACGGTCGTCAATATGCGATTCGTCAAGCCGCTGGACGAAGCGTTGGTCCTTGAACTGGCAGCGACGCACGATTTGATCGTGACGATCGAAGAGAACGCAGTGATCGGCGGCGCCGGCGCGGAAGTCGCGCGCGCGCTCGAAAACGCAGCCCGGCCGATACGCACATTGCGCCTGGGCATTGGCGACGTATTCATCGACCACGGCGAACAACGCCAGCTCAACGCCATCGCCGGCCTCGACGCAAAAGGCATCGTGGACGCAATCAGCGCGCGAAGTCACCAGGATCGGTAGGAAATTCGTCGTTTCCGCGTCCGCCACGCGATGACGCGGGCGGTGGCCGGCGCGGCGCATCTCCGACAATCGAAACGCCCCCCCCCTTCACCGGCCCGTAATCGCGCCCGCCACGCACACCTCATGGCCGCGCGTGGCACATCATGGATTTCTCAGCGAGGGACGCGGGTTAAAGGCCCGCGCATGCGCGCCGATATCCGAGGGGAGCGCTGGACGCCGCGAATCAGCACCTTTCCCGTTTCGCGCGCAGAGCGAAACGGGCGAATTTGATCGTGACACCGGCATGTACCCATCCGTGCGACCGACGATCGACCCCGACATGCGCCGCTTTCCCTTTCGCCTGGCCTTGATGGCCGGCGCGCAGCAGATCATCCGCCGCCTGCCCGGGCATCTTGCGGTGCTGCTTGCCGCAATGGCGATCTCCACCGGGGTCTGCCGCGCGAACACCGCCGCGCTACCGGCCAACGTGGCGCCCGCCAACATCCTGCTGCTGCTCTCCTATCACCCCAATTTTCCCACCTCGCCGGCGATTGTCGACGGCGTGCGCGCCGGTTTGGGCGATACACCGGTGGAACTGCAGGTGGCGTACATGTACACGCGCCACTACAACGACGCGGCCTATCTCGCCAGTCATGCCGAATGGCTTGCAATGCGCCTTTCGCGACAACCGGCGGACCTTGTGATTGCCGCCGATGACAATGCGTTCGAATTCGCGCTGGCCAACAGCGACCTGCTCGGCCAGGTTCCGGTCGTGTTTCTCGGCGTCAACAATGTGCAGCGTGCGCGCGCCGCCGACCCGCTGGCGCGCGTCACCGGCGTGGTCGAGCATGTCTCGATCGACAAGACGATCGCGCTCATCCGCGCCCTCATGCCACGGGCCACGCGCCTTCATGTCATCACCGACGACTCGCCGGGCGGCAAGGCCGATTTTGCGACCTTGATGCATTCGCAAGTCGAAGACCGCGGCCTGCAAATCATGCCGCTGCAGCTCGATACGATGCGCTGGGATACGCTGGCCGACACGCTGCGACGCCTGCCCGGCAACGAGCCGGTGCTGCTGCTCGCCGCCTACAAGGACGTCACGGGGAAGACCCGCACGTTCGAGCAAAGCACGGCCTTTCTGCTGGGGGCTGCGAATGCGCCAATCTTTCACCTTTGGGAACATGGCATCGCGCAGGGGCTGGCCGGTGGCTGGGTGATGAGCCATCGCCTGCACGGCGAACTGGCGGCGCAAATGGCGACGCGCATCCTCTCCGGCACCGCGCCGCGCGACATCCGCGTGCGATTCGAAAGCCCCAACCATCCGGTGCTCAATGCGAGCACGCTCGCACGCTTTGGTCTCGACGCGTCGGCAGCGCCGGCCGAAACGACGTGGATTGCGCGACCTGCATCACTGCTCACCGATTTCCCGGTACAGGCCGCACTGGCAACGGCTGGCCTGGTGCTGCTGTCCTTGCTGGTGGCCGCACTGGTGCGCGCCAACCGGCAGCGCACCCAGTCGCTGGAGATGGCCGAAGAACATCGCGCGCTGCTCGCCTCGCTGTTCGATGCCAACCCCGACCCGACCTTCTTCAAGGACGAGCACGGACGGTTCGTGATGGTCAATCGTGCCTGCGCCGAACTGATCGGGCGCGAGGCGAACGAAATCATCGGCGCGACCGATCACGCGCTGTTTCCCGCGGCAGTCGCCGACGACTACCGGAACAATGACCGCGAGGTGATGCGGCTCGGCAAATCGCTGCGCATGCGCGAACTGGTCGATCAGCCCGACGGCACGCAGGCGATGTACGACACTGTGAAGACACCGGTGCGCACGGCGGACGGAAAATTGACCGGACTGGTCGGCTTGGCACGCCAGACAATCGCCGAGCATCGCAACAGCGACCGCCTGCTGCTCGCCGCGCAGGTGTTTGAGAACGCCGCCGAGGGCATCATGATCACCACCGCCCGCGGCGTGATCGAAATGGTCAATCCGGCGTTTTCACGCATCACCGGCTACAGTCCGGCGGAAGCGATTGGCCAGACGCCCACGCTGCTGCGCTCCGGCCGGCACCCGCGCGCTTTCTATGAGCGCATGTGGGAGACCGTCATGCGCGACGGCGAGTGGCAGGGCGAAGTGTGGAACCGGCGCAAGTCGGGCGAGGTGTACCCGGAGTGGCTCAACATCTCGCCGGTGCGCGACGAAGACGGCACGGTGCAGCACTACATCGGCTTTTTCTTCGACATTACCGACGTGAAGGTGTCCGAAGCGCAGCTCGAGCACATGGCGCATCACGACGCGCTCACCGGCCTGCCCAACCGCAGCCTGCTCAACGACCGCATCGACACCGCACTGCGGCGCGCCAAGCGCGACCATCATCAGCTGGCGCTGATATTTCTCGATCTCGATCACTTCAAGAACATCAACGATTCCTTCGGCCACCCGGTCGGCGACGAAGTGCTCAAGCAGGTCGGCGCGCGCCTGCTCGAATGCGTGCGCGACGAGGACACCGTGGCGCGGCTCGGCGGCGACGAATTCATCGTGCTGATGGACGACCTTCACGAGACAGCCGAAGCGGAGCAAGCGGCGCAACGCGTCCTCGCCTGCCTCAATCCGTCAATCAATATCGATCACCAGGAATTCTTCGTCAGCGCGAGCCTTGGCATCAGCGTGTTTCCGCAGGACGGCGAAACGGTCGAGGCGCTCATCCGCAACGCCGACACGGCAATGTACCAGGCCAAGCACCTCGGGCGCAGCAACGCGCAACGCTATGCCGAACAGCAGACGGAATCGGCCAGATCGCGTGTGCGCATGGAGAATGCGTTGCGCCGTGCGGTGCACAACACCGCGCTGGAAGTGTGGTTTCAGCCGCAGGTCGATCTGGTCAGCGGGCTCTTGATCGGCTTCGAGGCACTGTGCCGCTGGCATGACGACGAACTCGGGCAGGTGCCGCCGAGCGAGTTTATTCCGCTCGCCGAAGGCAACGGCCTGATCGTGCCGATCGGCGAACATGTGCTGCGCACCACCTGCCGGCAGATTGTCGCCTGGCGCGCTGCCGGCCTCGATCCACCGCCGGTCGCCGTCAATGTGTCCGGTCGCCAGTTGCGCCGCATCGATTTCCTTGCGTCGCTGTGCTCGATCCTCGAAGAAGAAAGCTGCCGGCCGGAATGGATCGAGCTCGAAGTGACCGAATCGGACATCCTCAAGGATGCGGAACCGGCAATCGCCACGCTGCATGGCGCGCGCGAGATGGGCGTCGCGCTGTCGCTGGACGACTTTGGCACCGGTTTTTCGTCGCTGAGCTACCTCAAGCGCCTGCCGATCGACACGCTCAAGATCGACAGCAGTTTCATCGACGGCCTGCCCGACGATACCAACGACCGTGCCATCGTACAGGCGGTGCTTGCCATGGGCCGCAGCCTGGGCATGCAGGTGCTTGCCGAAGGCGTCGAGACGCCCGCACAGGTCAACGCCCTGCGCCTGATGGGCTGCGCGCTCGGCCAGGGTTACTACTATGGCCGCCCGGCCCGCGCCGACGCCTTCACGGCGGCACTCACCCAGCAACGGCGCGCCATCTGCTGAGCCGGCGCACGCAATTGCTCCGCGGCGTGCCCACACGGCTATCGCGCGAACCCCATGCTCGCCTAAACTGGCGCATCACGTTCCTCGCCCGGGTACACCGCCACAAAATGAAAATCGCCAACGACATCACCGAACTGGTCGGCAACACGCCGCTGGTACGCCTAAACCGGATCGCCGCCGGCATCGACGCCACCATCGCGCTCAAGCTCGAATTTTTCAATCCCGCGCACAGCGTGAAAGACCGTATCGCCACCGCAATGCTCGATGCCGCCGAAGCGGCAGGCAAGATTGGCCCCGACACCATCGTGCTCGAACCGACATCCGGCAACACCGGCATCGGCCTGGCAATGGTGTGTGCGGCGCGCGGCATCAAGTGCGCCGTCGTCATGCCGGAAACGATGAGCCGAGAGCGCCGGCTGCTGCTCAAGGCCTACGGCGCGGAACTCGTGCTGACACCCGGGCCGGATGGCATGGGCGGCGCCATCGCCAAGGCGGAAGAGATGGCCGCGGCCGATGCGCGATATTTCATTCCGCAGCAGTTCGCCAATCCGGCCAATGCCGAGATCCACCGCAAGACCACCGCCGAAGAGGTGTGGAACGATACCGACGGCCGGGTCGACATCTTCGTCGCCGGCGTCGGCACGGGTGGCACGATCACCGGCGTCGGCGAGGTGCTCAAGGCACGCAAACCCGGCGTGCAGATCATCGCCGTCGAGCCCGATGCCAGCCCGGTCCTGTCGGGCGGCCAGAAAGGCCCGCACCCGCTGCAGGGCATCGGCGCCGGCTTCGTGCCGGAGATTCTCAACACGGAGATCTACGATGAAGTGGTGCGCGTCGGCAACGATGACGCATTCGTCATGGCGCGCCGCCTGGCCAGCGAAGAAGGCCTGCTGGTCGGCATTTCGTCCGGCGCCGCGGTAAGCGCCGCACTCGAGGTCGCCGGCCGGCCGGAGAACCGTGGCAAACTCGTCGTGGTGGTCATCCCGTCATTCGGCGAACGCTATCTGAGTACCGCGCTGTTCCAGAATCTCGAAGTCTGACGCCCGCGCGAGCGTTAAAAAACGGCAGCCTCGGCTGCCGTTTTTGCATTCCACGGTGCATCAGTCGACGAAACTCACGTCGTCGCCCACGCCGAGTCCCAGTTGGGCTGCCGCGTTACCCCGATTGACCGCGACTTCGACCAGGCCGATGCTGTTTTCGTACCAGAAGGCCGAGCCCGCGGGGACGTCGGAAAAGACGCGCGCCCACGGAATGCGGCGGCCCATGGCTTCGAGCGCCGTAGTGCGCGGCACGTTGCTGGCACGCAAGCCGGTCATCGCGTTGCCGTAGTGGTCGATATAGATGATCTGCGCCAGATCGTCGGCGCCGTAATTGACATCGAGCGCGTCGATCGACTCCAGCCAGCCGGCCTCGATCACACCACCGGCCAGCCCCGCCGCCACCGGTGCGAACAGATCGCGGCCGTGAAATGACGGCGAGAGCGCATCGGGCCGCCAACTGATGCGCCAGGTGCGTGCGCGGTTGGCGCGTGCCGCGACCACCGAGAGCAAACCGTTGTCGGGACCGACGAACCACTGCCCGTCGGCCTCCACCGCCGCCGCGCCGCGCTCGCTGCCGACGCTTGGGTCGATCACCGCGAAAAAAACGCTCTTTTCAGGAAAGCGAGTGTGCAGCGCCGCCAGCAAATGGGCGCCCGCATGCGGATCGAAATCCGGCACACTATGCAGCAAATCGATCACCGCCGTGCCTTTTGGTGCGGTTTGCAACATGCGCGCCTTGATCTGCCCCACATAGATGTCGTCCGCGCCAAAATCGGTAAAAAGAATGATCATCGTTGGAATGTCCATCTTGAAGGATGCGACATTGTAGGCCCGGTGCCGATTGACGTCTCCCCTTTGTGTCCAACGGTGTCGCGGTGGCCGCCGTCACCGCCGCTGCAACGGCCGCGGCCATGCGCGGCGCGGCAACGGTAGAATGCAGCCTCATGTCGCGCGCCACCGAAATTCTCGAGCACGTCTTCGGCTACACCGCCTTCCGCGGCGAGCAGGCCGCCGTCGTCGAACATGTCGCCAGTGGCGGCGATGCGCTGGTGCTGATGCCCACCGGCGGCGGCAAGTCGCTGTGTTTCCAGATTCCCGCGCTGATGCGCCGTGGTACCGCGGTGGTCATCTCGCCGCTCATCGCGCTCATGCAGGATCAGGTGGCGGCGCTGCAGGAAGCCGGCGTGGCCGCCGAGTGCCTCAACTCCAGCCTCGATGGCGAGGCGGCGAGCGCGATCGAGCAACGCTTGATGGCCGGGGCGCTCGACCTGCTGTATGTGGCGCCCGAACGCCTGCTCAACGCGCGCATGCTGGCGCAGCTCGATCACCTGCACGCCACCCACGGCATCGCCCTGTTCGCCATCGACGAAGCGCACTGCGTGTCGCAATGGGGACACGACTTCCGCCCCGAATATCTGCAACTATCGGTGCTAGACGAACGCTTCGCCAAGGTGCCGCGCATCGCGCTGACCGCCACTGCCGACGCGCAGACCCGCGAGGAAATCGCCACCCGCTTGTCGCTCGGCAACGCGCAACGCTTCATCGCCAGCTTCGACCGCCCGAACATCCGCTACCGCGTCGTCGAAAAGGACGGGCCGCGCCAGCAGTTGCTCGATTTCATCCACGAACACAGTGGCCAGGCGGGCATCGTCTATTGCCTGTCGCGGCGCAAGGTCGATGAGACGGCGGCCTGGCTGAACACCCAGGGCGTCACCGCGCTGCCTTATCACGCCGGGCTTGGCAACGACCTGCGCGCCAAGCATCAGCGCCGCTTCCTGCGCGAAGAGGGCATCGTGATGACCGCCACCATTGCCTTCGGCATGGGCATCGACAAGCCCGACGTG
>CBDULG010000002.1:0-27902 GCA_965367985.1 uncultured Rhodocyclaceae bacterium | reverse complement strand
AGGCCGGGCGGCGGATCGTTGCACGCCTCGTCGCGGCCAGCGACGAAGAACATCAAGGTCTTCTTGCGCCAATCGACGAAGCTGCCGAGCCCGCCCAGCGGTTGCGCGCCACGCCACAGCACGGGGAGAAACAGTGCGTTGTCCGCCCGTGCCTGCATGAGAATGCTGCGGTATTTCCTGGCCAGTTCGTCGATCTGCGCGCCTTTGCGCGCAGCCCACTTATCGCGCCAGAAATCGACCATGATCCCGATGTCGCGCTCGTATGTCTCGGCCGTCGCGACGGTGAACTTCAGCGCGTCGGATCGATCGATTCTGCGCAGAAAGCGCCGGATTTTCTGACGCGCGCTCGAACTGAGCTTCTCGCTCAGGAAAGCGTCGAAATTGTCCGCCAGTTCGACATACGGGCATACCAGCAGGTTGGTCTTGTCCGTTCTGCTGATGCGCTCGCGATCATCCACATGATGATTCTCGCTTGCGAGCGCGGAAAGAAACGCATCCAGCCGTCGCGGCGAGGCGCGGAAGTTTTTCAGCGTCAATCGCCGCCAGCCCATCTGACGCAAGTGGCCGGCGAATGCGGTGATCGCAGCCTCGTGTTCGGGATGACAGATGAAGCCGGTGTAATCAGCCCAGGAAATACTGCCCGCCATCTGGATATCACTGCAGAAACGTTGCGCGCTTTTGCTGTAGCGCACGCGCCGGCGCAGCGGAAAGAATGCGACATGCGCGTGATCGCCTTGCACCGGGCGCGCGGCAAGCACGCACCAGTTGTGGCCAGCCTTCTTGAACAACTGGCGCATCCATCCCCACGAAAGAAAATACTGCGCCTCGGGGTCCGCCGCGTAGATCGCGTTCCAGTCCTGTTCGAGGGCTTCGAAGGCGGAAAAGCTGTCGATGACATCGAGGTGCATTCCAACTTCCAATGTGTCGATTGAGCGCGATTGAGCGCGATCGCAAGTACGCAGTGCGCACTCGCAAAACCCGATTTAGATGTTTTCTGGTGCCTTCACTTCTTCTTCGAACTGCAACGCAAGACGCCGCGCATCGCTTCCGCGAAGCATATCGTCGTCCGCGCGCCGCTGCCTACTTGCCGATTCTGAAAGGCGCAGGAGAATTGCGCAAGCGTCGTGCGGCTGCGTGGCGCAAAGCCGGAAACATCGTGTACGAGCCGTTTCGGGGCCACCGCGGGCGGGATGTATCACTCTCGTAGCATGTTTCTGGCATCAGTCACATTTGCGCAACGCAATGCGCGCGAAATTGCAACAAGGTGCAAATTATCCGCCGAACGGCACTTGCACTTTCACCCACTACAGCTATCCTGCAAAGGTGTCGTCCCCTGCGCGCTTTAGCGGCGAAGTTTGCCGATGCAGGCATCCGAGCGCAAAGAGGATCGATGCAGAACTGCGTGACGCGTCGTGCGAAGTGTCACGCAGTTTGAATTTGCGGCCGGGCACACTGGCCGTGCAGCAAAAAAACTAACAAGTGAGGAGCGTCAAAAATGACCAGTCAATCTGATCTTTCATTCAACGAGTACCTGACGGGTGGTGCCGATTCCGGCGACTACGGCTACGGCGGCGGTTCCGGTTCGGGCAAGGGGGGCGGTTCCGGCTCGGGTAAGGGCAAAGGCTCTGGTTCGGGCAAGGGCAAAGGCTCCGGCGGCAAGGGCAAGGGTTCGGGCAAGGGTTCCGGTTCGGGCAAAGGCAAGGGTTCCGGTTCCGGCAAGGGCAAGGGCTCGGGCAAGGGTTCCGGTTCGGGCAAAGGCAAGGGCTCCGGTTCCGGCAAAGGCAAGGGCTCCGGTTCGGGCAAAGGCTCCGGTTCGGGCGGTTCGGGCAAGGGTTCCGGCTACGGCTCGGGCTCGGGTAACGGTAGCGGTAAGGGCTCCGGCTACGATGACGACGGCTGGCACTAAGCGCCTTTAGCCGGGAGCGGCTGGCGGCGCAAACGCACAGCGTGCGCCAGCCTCGCGCAGTGGATTTGCGCGACGTCTCTTGAGGTCTCCGGCCCGGATTGCATATCGGGCCGGATTCATATCAACCACCGACGTGCAGCTTGCAACGCACTATAACCTTGCCATCTTGAAAAAGAGCCGACTTCCTTCAAGGCCGCATTTTCGAGTAAATTGCTTTTAGAACAGCCCGTTCTCTGGCAAACGGCCCCGATGACTCGCATTCCGACAGGGCAATAAGAATATGAGCGGCACAAGCGCGAGACCTGCGCGAGACAGCTTCAACCCGCATCTACGGCAGGTCGTGAAATCGTTGAAGCGCACCATGAAGAGCATCTGCGTCTTCAGCTTTTTCATCAACATGCTGATGCTCGCGGTGCCGCTCTACCTCTTGCAGATTTACAGCAAGGTCATCCCGAATCACAGCCTCGACACGCTCTATTTCCTCACCGGAATCATGATCGTCGCGCTGCTGGCGCTGGGCTATCTCAGCGCGGTGCGCCGCCGTGTTCTTTCCAAGCTGGGCGCATGGTTCGAGAATCAGTTGGGCGATCATCTGCTGGGCAGCGCGATCAAGCGCTCGAGCAAGAAACACCGACCCTCGGTCACCATCCTGCACGACCTGAGCCGGTTGCGTCAGTTCATATCCAGTTCCTCGGTCATCGCCATCCTCGACCTGCCCTGGACACCGGTGTACATCGCCGTGCTGTACCTGTTGCACCCCTATGTCGGCTTGCTGGCGGTTGCGGGCGTGGTGATTCTTCTCGTGCTGGCGATCGCAAATCAGGTCGTGACGCGCAACATCGTCAAGAAGTCCGACGCCGCCCGGCGCGATACGCTCGACTCCGCGTCGAGTTACGTACGCAACGCCGACGTGATTCAAGCCATGGGCATGCAGTCGGCGGTGCTCGACAGGTGGCGCACGCAGCACGATGCGTCGCTCGCCCAGTCGCACGACGGCAGTGCGATCACCGCGCGCATTTCGTCGCTTGCCAAGCTCGCCCGCCTGTTGTTGCAGGTCGGCGTGATCAGCCTCTCCGCCTGGCTGATCCTGCGGGCGGAATTGTCGGGTGGCTCGCTGATCGCCTGTGTTCTGCTTTTCCGCCGCGCGGTCTCGCCGCTCGAGCAATCGATTGCCTCATGGGAAGCAGTCATCAAGGCACGTTCGTCTTTCGCGAACGTGAGCTTCTATCTGGATCGCGCACCCACCCTCGACGAATCCGAGAGCCTGCCGGCGCCCGATGGCGGCTTGTCCGTCGAGCGCGTAAGTTACCGGCATTCGGGTGCGCGCAAGCCGGTACTGAACCGCGTGTCGCTCGCGGCACACCCCGGCGACGTGGTGGCGATCGTCGGCGAAACAGCGGCCGGCAAGAGCACGCTGACGCGAATTCTGGTCGGCCTGAGCTCGCCGGCCTCCGGTCGTGTCACCCTCGATGGCTTCGATCTGAAACACTGGCCGCCGGAAGAGCTGGGTCAGCACATCGGCTACCTGCCGCAGGATGTCGAGCTGTTCCCGGGGACGATTCGCGAGAACATCGCCCGACTTCAGGCCGGTGATATCGACAAGGTGATCGAAGCGGCCCGGCTGGCCAACGCGCACGAACTCATCCAGCGCCTGCCGGATGGCTACGAAACCGACATTGGCGACAACGGAAGCCACCTCTCCGGCGGCCAGCGGCAGCGCATTGCGCTGGCACGCGTTTTCTATGGATCACCGCGTCTCGTGGTGCTCGATGAGCCCGATGCAAACCTCGATGCCGACGGGCGCTCGGCCTTGGTGCTCGCCTTGCGCAATCTGAAAGACCAGGGGGCAATCGTCATCCTGATCACCCACCAACCCGATGCACATCAGTTCGTCGATCGCGTGTACGCGCTCAAGAATGGCGTCCTCGAAGCGGTCGAAAACGACGATACGAAACATGAAAGCGTGGTTCACAAACTCCAGCGCAAGTGATGCGGCGGTCGCGTTGACCGGGTCTGCTCCGTTGCCGACCGCGGACAGTGGTTCGCAAAACAGCGAACTGGCGGCGCAATTCAATTTTGTGCCTGACATCCTGCGCGGCTATATGGTCATCGCCCTGTTGCTGATCATGCTTTTCGTCGTAGCAGGCACGGTGCCGCTGTCGAGCGCCGCCATTGCACCCGGTGTGGTCGGCGTCGCGGGCCAGAAAAAGAGCATCCAGCACCTCGAAGGCGGCATCGTCAAGACGATCCACGTGAGGGACGGCGATCTGGTGACCGCGGGGCAGACGATCGTCGAATTGAGCGATGTACGGACTCGCGCAACCTACGAAGAGCTGCGCATACAGCTCGTTCAGGCCAAGGCGGAATTGCTCCGCTGGCATGCCGAGCAACAGGGCAGCACCGACATCGACGGCGTTCTGTGGGCGCGCGTCAACGCGGACGATCCGGCCGCCCTGGCGGCGATCGAAACACAGAAGGAAGTGATGCGCAGCCGCCTCGCGGTGTTTGAGGACAAGCTGGGGAGCATTCGCCATCAGATCTCCCAGGCCAAGGCACAGATTGCCGGACGCGCGGCGAACATTGCCAACCTGAAGGAGCGAAAGCGCCTGGTCGACGAGGAGCTCGACGACTATCTGGCGTTGAAAGAAGCTGGCATGGCGACCCGCAAGCAGTTGTTCGATCTACGGCAGGAACGTGCCGAACTCGAAGCGCAAATGGCAGACAGCAACTCGACGATCCAGATCGCGCGAAAACTGATCGACCAGTACGAATCGCAACTGCTCGAACTGCGTGGCACACGCGCCCAGGAATCGGCTGAAAATCTCGATAGGCTGCGCGACGTGGTCACCCGTCTCGAACAGCAGGTTTCCGCCTCGCGCAATCAACTTCAGCGTGTTGTCATCAAATCGCCAATCGCTGGCTACGTGGTCAATTCCATCGTACATACGACCGGCGGCGTGATCGCGCCGGGGCAGGTCATCATGGAGATCATTCCCACCGACGAAGCGCTGATCATCGATGTGAAGGTCGATCCGAAAGATCGCGATTCGGTCGAGGTGGGTCAGGATGCGGAGATTCGTTTCAGTGCCTTCGATCGGCGCAACACCCTGCCGATCAAAGGCAAGGTCACCGTCATTTCCGCCGATCGCCTGCTCGATGCGGTGACCCAGACGCCCTACTACCGCACATCGATCGCACTCACCGAGGACCCGTCGGTGAAGCTGGAGGGCGCCACGCTTTACCCCGGAATGCAGGCGGAGGCAGTGATTCTTACAGGCGACCGAACCGTCCTGAGCTACCTCGTTGCGCCACTGACACAAAGCTTCAATCGATCCTTCCGCGAAGAATAGGCCCAGGTCCACCCATGCCAGTCAAAAAAAAGCGTGCCGCGACGAAACACAAAGACAAGACCAAAAGCAAGAGCAGCAGCAGCGACAAGAACGCACGCCGAAAAAAAGCGGTGACCGCAGCCTGTGAATCGCTGTTACAACGCAAGGTGAGCAGCGTCGATTACCCCGGCGGCCGCAGCCGCGAGTCGATTCGCCTGGTGCTCGACAACGGCGACACGGTCATCGCCACGCGGCGCAGCGAAGCGCATCGCGCGGCGATTGAAGTGAGGACGCTGCGCGCGCTCAACGCCCACAAGGCGCCAGCGCCGACGCTGCTGGCCACCGACAGCGACCGCATTTTGCTGCAGGAAGAGTTGCGCGGCCAGCGCCTTTCGCTGGCGTTGAAGGACGCCGACGAGGGGCAAACCGAAAAGCTGATTTCGTCCGCGCTGACAGGACTGTATCTCGCCCAGCGCGCGGCAAGCGCCGAAGGGCTTGAGCGCTACGTGGCCGCGCTGGGCACGAACAAGGCGTGGATAAGTGCTTTCCTCGATCGGCCGCGGATCATTGGTGAATACCTCGGTATCCCGGCCCCCGAATTGAATCGCAAGGCCCTGCTTCGCCTGTTGCGCGTGGACGCGCCGCGCTTCGTCAAATGGGATTCCCGCCCCGGCAACGCCTATGTGGTGGCGGACGGAACCGTGTTCTGGTTCGACTGGGAACATGCCGGAAAGCGCAACGCGCTCGACGACATGGCTTGGCTGCTCGGTGACGAATTCGTACCCGAATACCCAGATATGGAACAACGGCTGATCGACACCTTCGTCGGCCAGTTCGCCAACGCCATGGAGGCGGATGCCGCGCGCGATTACCTGTATACCTACGGCACTTTCCACATGGTGGTGCGGCTGGCGCTCATCCTCAAGTACAAGGAAGACGATTGGTGGGATTTGGACTACTGCATCGACCGCGACAAGGTTGGCATCACGCTGCTGTGTGCACAACGCATCTGCCAGCGGGCCGAACGGTGGTCAGGCCGCAGCAGCCTCGCCGCGCCGCTCGCGCCGTGGTTCCGCGCCGTCGGCGAGCGCATCGAACAGTTATGAAATCCGACACGGTGACACGCTGATGGAAACCGCCACGCAACAACAACAACCGGACCACATTCGGGACAACGCGCCGCTCACCTGGGCGGCTTCACATTTTGATTTCGTCAGTTCCGAGCTGTTGCGCGATTCGCCCTGGGCGCGAACCTGGCGTTTGCGCGAGGCAGACAAGTCGGCCTACTTGAAGGTCGTGCCGGATCATCAGCGGGCCGTTGTCCAGTCGGCGGCGCTTCTGGCGCAGCATTATGGACAACAGACCCCCGCCGTCATTGCTGATGATCCAGAGAAGGGTTGCTTGCTGTCTGCCGACCATGGCGGGCAGGTGCTGCGCTATGACTCGCCCGAGACGGAACAGTGCAAGATTCTCGCAACTTACGCGCAGTTGCAGGTCTCGGCACGTGCCAAGCCCGACTTGCTGGGGAGTTTGCCCACGCCCGACCTCGGCACCTTGTTGTCGCGCTTGCTCGACTTTCTGCAGCCGGAGGACGGCGCAAGCGATCACGCCCCAGCGCAAGTTCGCGCCCAATACTTCATCGGCCGCCGCGAGGCAAGGCGCTATTTTCGCGTGTTATGCAAGGCCCGGGGGTTGCTGGAGCAGCACCTGGCGCCGGCCGCGGTGTTGCCCCTCACCCTGTGCCATGGCGACTTACGGCCACCCAACGCCGCCATCAGGAAGAGCGGCGAGTGCGTGCTGTGCGACTGGGACGATGCCTGCGCGGGTCCGGCAGGTTTCTCCCTGCATGCCATGTTCAGTGGCTGTCTCATACCCACGCTCCTTCTGTCGACCGAAGATCAGCCGGAGGCCAGCGCTTCGATTGAACACCATCACGCACAGCGTCTGGAAACCTATCTATCTGAATTGACAAGCGGCGGTTACGCGGACGAGGCTACGCTGCGCAAGGCACTGCCGGCGGCGATCTGTGCCGGCGTTCTGCAGTACCTGTTGAATTTCGCTAAATATCCGCGCGATAGCCGCAGCTATCGCAAGGCCGTCGCGCGCAGCATGAGGAGCCGGCTCAGCGGCCTGCTTGATCTGTGCGATTTTCTGGCGTCGCGCGAGCAGTCGACCGCTCAACTGCTTTTTCGGCATTACAAGAAAACCCGGCAATTGCGGCGCGCCGAGCACCTTCTGCAACGCTATCTTTCACGGCATCAGCGAGAGGCGAAGGCAGTTGTCGCGCTGGCGACGGTGCAAGCGGCGCGTGGCAAGCGAGACACAGCCGTGGAGACCTATCGGCGCGCCCTGCAACTGGCGCCTGACGACGCGGCCGCACACAACGGTCTTGGCGAAGTGCTTATGGCGCGGCTCGAACTCGAGGAAGCCAGCGCAGCGTTTGCCCGCGCGGGCAGCATCGACCCGGGCTTCTCGGCTGCACACAAAAATCTGCACCGTTGCACGGCATTGCTGAACATGCAGTTGCGCTCAGCGGCGCGCGATGCAGTCCCCGGCTTGACGGTCGATGCCGATGAATCGGCAGCGGCGCGGCTCCGGCCTGAAAAATGTGCGCTGGCGGCTTCGTTGTATGCGAAGTACGGCGTATTGCAGATCGATAACGTGTTCCCGGTCGATATGATCCAGGGCCTGCAGGACGCCTTTTTTGCGCGCTATACCTCGTACTTTAGAAAAGACGATCATCCCGACGCATTACGGCTGGGTGACCAACGCTACATGCTCACCGTGGATCTGGATCCGCCATTCAACGATCCGCGGCTCTACGCCTCTGCATTGGTGTTGCCGATCGTGCAAAAGCTGCTTGGCGACACGTGTATTCTCGGCGCGTTTACCGCAGTGATTTCGTTGCCTGGCGCCGGCAAACAAAGCCTGCACAAGGACGCAGGCGCCCTTTTTCCGGCCACCCAGTGGCAGCACTCTTTGCCAAGCTTTGCGATCCAGCTGATCGTACCGCTCGTGCCGCTCGATACCGAGGTCGGCACAACGCGGGTGATCAAAGGCAGTCATGTCGTGCCGCTGAAGCAGGCAAAACAAATGGATTCCCAGGACCCCGTCGTGCCGCTCGGGTCCTGCTTGCTGACCGACTACCGTGTCGGCCACCGCGGCCTGGCCAATCGCTCCGATAAAGTACGACCGATCCTGACGCTCATATATAACCGCCCGTGGTTCCGTGACCCGGTCAATTATGTGAAACAGCCCCCGCTGCGGCTCTCAGACGACGCGTACGCACAAATCCCTGCACGGCATCAGTCCTTGTTTCGCTGGTGGAAGGAGGATCGGCGGCACTGAAGCCAGTTTCGCTGTTGGATTGCGTCACATGGGATCCATGCCATCATCAAGCGACGTGGCAACGTAGCCCGGATGCAGCGTAGCGGAATCCGGGAATAACCGGCGGGCGCGAGCATCACCGCCGATCAAATGAGAAGACGCCCTAACAGATCTCCGAAATAAAGCGTGCCATCACCATGTCCTTCTCGGTGAGTCCGCCGGCATCGTGGGTCGTCAGGGTGATCTCTACCTTGTTGTAGACGTTGGACCATTCCGGGTGATGGTCGAGGCGCTCCGCCATCAGCGCGACACGGCTCATGAAGCCGAAAGCGGCGTTGAAATCGCGAAAACGGAGACTGCGTGAAATCGCTGTTTTGTCGGCGTTAGCCTGCCACCCGTCGAGGCCCGCCATGTTCTGCTCGAGCACGGATCCGGTCAGTTGCTTTGACATACCCACCTCCTGTTTCAAGGAAAAATCGACGCGGCTGGCCGCCGCGTCGGATGAATCTTTCGTGTCAACCGCGCCGCCGACGAGAAACACGTGGACAGCGTCGATTCCGCCCGTCTGCAGCAGCCCGTCGCGCACGCTTTGCGCACGCGCCCCGGCGAGCGCCGGGAGTTCGGACCCGCCAATCGGCGTCTGCTCGATCGTCAGCGCACGCATCTCGTCCGGCGGCAAGGATTTCGCGACGTCGAGAAAATTGCGTCGCGCCCAGCGCCTCACGGCAGGGCGTTTCACAACGGGCGCTTCGATCGTTTCGCTCATTGGCGGCGCTCCTGTCTATGCAGGCAGCTTATCAGTGGCAGCAATCCCTGTGAATACGGCCCGTTTGCGCGCGAAGGCGCCACTCGGGTAGGCTTCGCCGCTGATTTACGGCCGGAATTGACGACTTGAGCGCGCAGCGTAGCTACGACGTGGTGGTGATTGGCGGTGGTGGCGCCGGCATGATGTGCGCCGCACACGCGGGCAAGCGCGGCAAGCGCGTGCTCATCATCGACCATGCCGTGGCGCTGGCCGAGAAGATCCGCATTTCGGGCGGCGGGCGTTGCAACTTCACCAACCGCGAGGTGAGCGCTGCCAATTTCCTCTCACAAAATCCACACTTTGCGCGCTCCGCACTCGCCCGTTACGGCGCCCAGGACTTCATCGCGCTGGTGTCGCGCCATGGCATTCGCTATCACGAAAAGACACTCGGGCAGTTGTTTTGCGACGACAGCGCGCAACAGATCATTGATTTGCTGCTGACCGAATGCAGTGACGCTGGCGTTGAGTGGGCGCGACCCGCCAAGGTGCTGGGCGTGAGCCATGACGACAATGCCGGCTATCGCATCGCTACCGATCGCGGCCGATTCGATGCCCCCAGCCTGGTGGTCGCCACGGGCGGGTTGTCGATTCCGAAGATTGGCGCGACCGATCTGGGTTACCGCATCGCGCGCCAGTTCGACATCCCCGTGGTGCCACCGCGTCCGGCACTGGTGCCGCTGACCCTCGACAGCGAAACACTCAGCGCGCTCGCGCCATTGGCCGGCGCGGCCTTCGAGGTGGTGGCGTATTGCGCGGGCGGACGCTTTCGCGAACGCGCGCTGATCACCCACCGCGGCCTTTCCGGCCCCGCCATCCTGCAGATCTCAAGCTACTGGCAGGCGGCCTGTGCGGCCGGACGGGCCGAACCGATTCGCCTCGATCTGCTGCCCGGCGAAGATGCCGCGCAATGGATCGAGGCGCGCGGCGACAGTGGCGCCCAGCCCGCCAACCTGCTCAGCGAAGTATTGCCGCGGCGCTTCGCCCACGCCTGGGCGCAACGCTATGACGCTCAAATGCCGCTCAAACAGATGACTTCCGCCCAGCGCCAGCGCCTGGCAGAGAATCTGAGCAACTGGACGATGTCACCCTCGGGCACCCAGGGTTATGCCAAGGCGGAGGTCACGCTGGGTGGCGTCGACACACGTGCCTTGTCGTCAAAGACGATGGAAGCGCGCGCGCGCCCGGGGCTGTACTTCATTGGTGAAGTGGTCGACGTCACCGGCCATCTCGGGGGCTTCAATTTCCAATGGGCGTGGTCGTCAGGCGTCGCCGCGGGCCAGTTCGTTTAGGCGAGTCCATCGGGGCCTTATTTCACAGCTTCGAGAATGCCTGCCAACTGCACCATTTCGACCTCACGCCCGAGCATGACCACCGACCCCGGCCGCCGGTTGTTGCCGGTGTCGGAAAACTCGAAGCGGTAGACGCGGCGCAGGCACACGCGACCGTTGCGATCGCGCGACACACGCAGGCGCTCGGTGGCCACCGTTTCGTCGAGGAACTGGAAGCCGTACCGCGCGCACGCCGCGCCGGCAGCCAGCAGCGCGACCTCGCGCGTCTTCAGCGAATCCATCCAGAACCACACGCCGCCGGCGAGCAGGAGAAGTGGCAGCAGATCGGCGCCCGTCATCACATCGTCCCCCGCCGCGTGCTATCCCCTACAATCATGACAATTGTCGCAGTCGACGCCACGGAGTATGCCCTCATGCAAAGTCTCGTCCTCACGGTTATCGGAGACGACCGCGCCGGCCTGGTCGAAATCTTGTCGCGCACGATCCGCGACAACGGCGGCAACTGGCTTGAATCGTCGATGACACAGGTCGTCGGCATGTTCGCCGGTATTCTACGCGTCGATGTGCCGGCCGCCGACGTCGACGCGCTTGTCGAAGCGCTGCAGGCACTCGACGCGCTCACCATTACCGTCACCCTGGCAAAGCCGCGCGAGGCGCCAACACTGCCGCGCCGTCTGGATCTCACCCTCGTCGGCCAGGATCGTGCCGGCATCGTGAGCGAGGTATCGCAGTTGCTCGCACGCTACGCAGTGAACGTGGTGGAACTCAATACGCTCATATCGACTGGCCCGATCACCGAAGAAACGCTGTTCCATGCACGTGCCACGCTGCGGGCAGCGCACGATGTCGACGCCACCGCGCTCAAGGCCGACCTGGAAAAGCTCGCCAGCGAACTCGCGCTGGACATCACGCTCGACGAGGTCGTGTCGATCTAAGGCATCGGGCGGCGCGCGTGTCGATCGGCGACGCACCACCGCTCAATGCGCGATCTTCAGCGTTATCACCCCAGCGATGATCAGCGCGACGCCGAGGTAGCGCCCCAGACTGGCGGCGTCGCCGTAGAACACGATGCCGACGACAAAGGTACCGGCGGCACCAATGCCGGTCCAAACCGCGTAGGAGGTACCGATCGGAATCTGTTTTTGCGCCAACCACAGCAGCGCACCACTCGCCGCCATGAAGAGCACCGCAACGGCGATGCCGAGCGTTCGCGTCTCGCTCACCTGCGCCATCTTCAAGCCAACCGGCCAGCCGATCTCGAAGCATCCGGCCAGTATCAGATAAACCCATGCCATGAAGTCGCTCCCTGCCGCGGCCCGAAACGCAAACGCGCCGGTTTCGCGTTTTTACCGCACCGTCTAGGTTTCGCCTTCGCGGTGCAGGCGGGTGTACTTGTCGGATCGACCGCGCGCCTTGTCGACCGGGTAGCGTTGCGCGTTGATGAGCAGCTTGCGCTGCGCCGCGTCGGCAAGATCGATGTCCAGCACATCGGCCAAACGTATGAGATCGAGCAGTACATCAGCCAACTCCAGCGCCACGGCCGCACGGTCGTCCGCTGGCAATTGCGCCGAAGATTCAGGCGTGCGCCACTGAAAATGCTCCACCACCTCCGCCGCTTCACCGATCAACGCCATGGATAGATTTTTCGGCGTGTGGTACTGCGCCCAGTCACGCGCGCCGGCGAATTCCCGCAATGCATCGCGGAGGCGATGCAAGCTGTCGCCAGCGGCGGGTTCTGTTGCGTTGCTCCGGTCCGCGTCAAACGCCTCGTCCATGGTCCCGATCGCCTCGAAACGGCCGGCGGTGGCGCTGCGCGCACCGTCACGCAGTGTGTGCCCTGCCCGTCTGGCCGAAAATTTCCGTCTGTCTCCCGAGCGGTGATCCTATCATCCGCCATCGCTGTTCACCCCCACGGTCAGCGCACCACGGCGCGACGGCCGTTATTTCCACTTGCACTGCAGCATTTGATTGATATTATTGCCCTTCGCCCGCCGGCACGGCGGGTTCCGCACGGCGCACAGACGTCGAAGCACATACCCGTCAGAGGATCAGATCATGGCAATCTACGCGCTCGATAGCCGCGAGCCCCAGATCGGCGAGGGAAGCTGGATTGCCGACAATGCAACCGTCATCGGCCGGATAATCCTCGGCCGTAATGTGAGCATCTGGTACAACAGCGTACTGCGCGGCGACAACGATCCGATCATCATCGGCGACAACAGCAACGTGCAGGACAGTTGCGTTCTGCATACCGACGACGGTGTACCGCTCACTCTGGGCGCCAATGTGACCATCGGTCACATGGTCATGCTCCATGGCTGCACGATCGGCGAAGGGTCGCTGATCGGTATCAACGCCGTGGTACTGAACGAGGCTCACATCGGCCGCGATTGTCTGATCGGTGCAAAAACACTGATTCCGGAAGGCCGGGAGATTCCCGATCGCTCCCTGGTGGTCGGTACGCCCGGGCGCATCATTCGCAGCTTGACCGAAGAGGAAGTCATCAGAAACCGCCGCGGCGCAGCCAACTACGTGCGCCATCTGGCCGAACACGCCCACGGCTTGCGGCGGCTCGATTGCGCGTCGGAACAAGGCCTGCTGGTCCAGGGGGCGACGGTCTAACCTCGGTTTAACCTGAATCGAGTCGCGGCGCGTGGAACGCCACTAGATTGCGCCTGTCGGGTGATTGCAACCACCCGTGTCTCCTCGGGGGTGTCTCCTTCGGCGCGCAATTTCGATTGCGCGCTTTTTTACGCCGCGCGCACCGGCCTCACCACGGCACCATGACGCGCCAGCACGACAACGGCCACGACAATGACAAGTCCGCCGATCCACTGCACGGTCGAGAGGCGCTCGTCGAGCAACAGCGCCCCCAGCAGCGCCGTCACCAGCGGCTCGAGCGTTGACAATGTGGCGGCGTCCGCTGCGCCCAGGTGACGAATCCCAATGAACAGCGTCACCATGGCAATCGCCGTCGACACCACCGCGATGGCAAACACTGCCGCCCACGACGTCACTGTCTGCGGAAACGCGGGCCGCGTGATCAGGGCAAACAGGCAGAAAACCACGGCGGCAGAGATCATCACCACGGTCGCCGCAGCCAGCGGATTTTCGTTGCGCATGACCCGATTGCCGATCAGGAGGTAAACCGAATAGAGCAGCGCGGCGAGTATGCCAAGTGCGACGCCCAGTGGTTGACCGCTGACGTCGGCACCGATGACCAACGCCGTGCCGGCGAGCGCCGTGAGCACGCACGCAATGCGCACGCGGGTTAGCGCCTGGCCGAACAGGCGCGCACCAAACAGCGTCACGATGAACGGATGCAGATAGAGCAACAGGGCGACGAGCGCCGCGGAAGCGTAATTGAGCGCGGAAAAGAAGCTGAATGATTGCGCGACATAGCACAGCCCGCCCATCACCATCAGCAAACGCAGGTTTGCCTTGCGCGGCCACCCAATGCCGCGCTGGCGCATTGCCAGCCACATTACGACCGCGGCAATGGTAAAGCGCATGGACAACACGGCAACGACATCGGCCCCGCCTAGATAGGCGAATTTGGCGAATATCGCCATGGCGCCGAAACAGGTCGCGGAGAGCGCGACAATGAGCGCGCCGAAAAGTCGTTCAGACATCGCCTTTGCTGACGTTATCGAATGGAAGCGAAGGAAAATACGCGCGTGCGGTGAGCAAAAAAACAACGGTTTAACATGGCATTACACGCCAACGCTCGCGTAGTTTATTCCCTTCCTGTATAAGAAGCACCAGATCGTTTGCTTTTGGAATACTCATGCTTTGCGCACGCCCATTGGTCACCACGCTCGCCGTCGCCTGCTTGTGCTTCGCGGCGCAGCCGGCATCGGCCGAAGAAACCCTGCCGACAGTGGATCTGTCGGCGCAGGGCCATGCGCAGGCGGCGAATGACATGGCCACGGCCGAAGCCTACTTCGAGCACACCGGTGCGGAACCGGCAAGCGTTGCGCAGACCGTCAATCGCACAATCGCCGACGCGCTCGAAACGGCCAGGAAGTACCCGGCGGTCAAGGTGCAGTCGTCGGGCACTGCCACATGGCCGGTGTACGCCAAGAACACACGCACCATCTCCGCATGGCGCATGCGCACGACGCTCTCACTGGAGAGCCGCGACATGGCTGCGCTGTCCGAACTCATCGGCGCGCTTCAGGCAAGCCTGGCGATCGGCAACCTCAGCCTTCGGCCGGCGCCCGAAACGTTTGAAAAGGCAAGCGAAATCGCTACCGTCGCGGGAGTCAACGCCTTCCGTCAGCGCGCCAAGCTGGTTGCCGACACATTGGGCAAGCGCTATCGCATAAAGCACCTGAGCGTGGGCGCTCACGGCGGGCCGCAGCCCATTTTCCGCGCGCGTGCGATGCACTCGGACATGTCAATGGCGGCTGCAGAAGCAGCGCCTATCGAGGCCGGTGACTCCCAGATAGAGATACCGGTCAACGGCACCATCGAACTCATTGATTGAAAACACTATGGCTCTGTCGAAACTCGTTCTCATTCTCGCCAGCACGCTTTCACTGATCGCAGCGAGCGCAGGACTGGCCGTCGCCGATCGCGATGGCGACGCCTACACCACCGATTTCGTCTGCCCCGACGGCGAACGCTTGCGCGTCGACTGGCAATCCGACACTGCACGTCTGCGCAGTGGCTACGGTGTGTTCAGCCTCAAGGCCGACGAAGAAGGCAGCTATCGCGGTGCCGGTGTGCGCATGTCCGTGAACGCCGACATACTCCAGTTCGAGCGCGCCGACGCGCGTGCCGCCATCCCCTGCCGTCAGGTCCGCCAGGCGACGTGATCGCTCTGATCCAGCGCGTCACCGAGGCCAGCGTTGAGGTCGATGGCCGGGTCGTGGCGCGTATCGAAGCTGGCCTGTTGGCGCTGATCGCCATCGAGCCGGCGGACACCTCATCCAGCGTAAGCCGAATGACCGAGCGCCTGCTCGGATACCGCGTATTTCAGGACGCCGCGGATCGCATGAATCTGTCATTGCGCGACACCGGCGGCGGACTGCTGCTGGTGCCTCAGTTCACCCTGGCAGCCGATACCCGAAAAGGCACGCGGCCCGGTTTCAGCACCGCGGCGCCCCCGCAAAAGGCGAAAGCCTTGTTCCACGCACTCCACGATGAATGCACCGCGGCTCACGGCGTCGTTGCGCGCGGACAATTCGGCGCTCACATGCGGGTTTCGTTGATCAACGACGGCCCGGTCACGTTTCGTCTGGACGCCTGAACCCAGCTGCTTTACGATAAAAGCACAAATACCCGGCGACCGCGGACGGCTTTCCAGCCCCGCCGAGAACGCACGTGCCACGATCACGGCAAAGGCCGGCGCAGATTGCTGATGTTATCCGTCACCCCGCCACACACACTCAGGAGATCGAGCATGCCCAATCGACGTATCGAAGAGGTCATCGCAGGACAGGCCATAATCACAGTTGACCCGTCGACCAGCATTCGAGATGCTGCACAACAGATGTGTGACGCCCGTGTGGGCGCGGTGATGATTGTCGAAGACAGCAAGCTGATTGGCATCTTCACCGAGCGCGATGCGCTCAGTCGTGTGCTGGTCAAGGATCTCGTGGCCGAGAACGTGCCCGTATCCGAAGTGATGACGCGCGATCCGACGACGATTGGTCCGGACCGGCCGCTGGGCCATGCCCTGCACATGATGTTCGAAGGCGGCTACCGCCACGTGCCGGTCGTGCAGAACGGCGTGCCGGTCGGCATGGTGTCGGCGAGGGACGCGCTCGGTTCGGAAATTTCGGACTTTGAGGGCGAGTTGATGCGCCGCGAACAGATCAACGAGATTCTTTGAGCTTACTTCTTGCGCGGCACCTGAACGAACACTTCGTCGGGTTTTGTCAGACCCAGCTCGAAACGCGCGCGCTCTTCGATCGCTTCATTGCCGGCTTTCAGGTCGCGGATTTCCGCGTCGAGGCCGGCGTTTCGTTGCTCGAGCTGCTGATTGTGCGCCCGCTGTTCGGCGAGCTCGCGATCCGCTTCCCATACTCGGAACCACCCCCCCTTGCCGAGCCAGAGTGGATACTGGAGCGCCAACACGAGCAGTAGCAGAAGGATGACGGCCCAGCGCATTAGTATTTCCGAAAACCGCAGTTGACCGCTTCGTATTCCTGGTAAGTAACTGTGGGCATTGACGATTTCGCCTTCGCCAGCGATCGCCGACTAGGTGAGCGCGCTACATGCCCGATTGCACGGCTGACGCGCCGCCTGACTGCGTTGTTTGTCCTCACCGGGGCTGCTCCTGCGTCCTCCTCTTGCCCTGTGGGACCACCGAGTCGCACACTCAGGCGCGTCCAATCGCGGCTTGCAGGATTATGACTATGGGGTCGGACGCGCGCCTGCCCGCAGTATGACGTATCCAGCCTGCCGCACGGCAGGCTGGATACGCGAGCGCGATTAGCGGCGTCGCAGATTGTAGAACGCGCGGAGGCCCGGATACGTAGCGGTATCGCCCAGATCTTCCTCGATGCGCAGCAGCTGATTGTACTTAGCGATACGGTCGGAGCGCGACAGAGAACCGGTCTTGATCTGCATCGCGTTAAGGCCGACGGCGATATCGGCGATGGTCGAATCCTCGGTCTCGCCCGAACGGTGCGAAATTACGGCGGTGTATCCCGCCCGCTTGGCCATCTCGACGGCGGCGAAAGTTTCGCTGAGCGTGCCGATCTGGTTGATCTTGATGAGGATCGAGTTGGCGATATTGCGCTCGATGCCCTCTTCGAGGATCTTCGTGTTGGTGACGAACAGATCATCGCCGACTAGCTGAATCTTCTTGCCCAGGCGATCGGTCAGCAGCTTCCAGCCGTCCCAGTCGTCCTCGGCCATGCCGTCCTCGATCGAAACGATCGGGAACTTGTCGACCAGCGTCGCCAGATAGTCGGTAAAGCCAGCCGCGTCGAGCGTCAGGCCTTCGCCCTTGAGATTGTATTTGCCATTCTTGAAAAACTCACTCGAGGCGCAGTCG
This sequence comes from uncultured Rhodocyclaceae bacterium, assembly GCA_965367985.1. Lineage (GTDB taxonomy): Bacteria > Pseudomonadota > Gammaproteobacteria > Burkholderiales > Rhodocyclaceae > Nitrogeniibacter. Next base: position 10,237 of record CBDULG010000002.1, on the reverse strand, counting down.
AGTGCCAGCAGCACGTCTGTGCCCGGCTCGTAGCCGGCATTTGAAATCGCTTCCTGAATCATGTTGAGCGCGTCTTCCGTGCCGCTCACGTTGGGCGCGAAGCCACCCTCGTCGCCCACGGTCGTGGGATAACCCTTCTTGTCGGTGAGCTTCTTAAGGTGCTGGAAAATCTCCGCGCCGCAGCGCAATGCCTCGCGGAAGCTGCCCATCGACACCGGCATGATCATGCATTCCTGGATGTCGAGCGAGTTGTTGGCGTGCTCGCCGCCGTTGATGACGTTCATCATCGGGACCGGCATCGACATCGGCCCGGAGCCGCCGAAATAGCGATAAAGGGGCAGCCCGGCTTCATCGGCGGCGGCGCGCGCGACCGCCATCGACACGGCGAGCGTCGCATTGGCGCCGAGGCGGGATTTGTTATCGGTGCCGTCCAGATCGACCAGCGTGCGATCGATGAACGCCTGCTCTTCGGCATCGAGGCCGATCAGCGCTTCGGAAATTTCCGTATTGATGTTCTCGACAGCATTCTGGACACCCTTGCCCAGATACCGCGCATCGTCGCCGTCACGCAACTCGATCGCCTCGCGGGCGCCGGTCGACGCACCTGAAGGCACAGCGGCCCGGCCCAATACGCCGGACTCCAGCAATACATCGGCCTCGACCGTCGGGTTGCCCCGCGAATCGAGCACCTCACGCGCAATGACATCAACAATCGCACTCATTCAACTGTTCTCCTCGTCAATTTATTGGTTTGGTACGTGTTTTCGACCATTTCATTGATCAACCGCCACATCGGCAAGCCCTCAATCCTGCTCCAGGAATCCCGCATCCTTGACCAGCCGGTCGATATCGCGCAGCGTCGTCAGCAGCGCTTTCATACGCGGCAGCGGCCACGCGTTCGGGCCGTCAGACAAAGCTGTTTCGGGTGTTGGATGGGTTTCCATGAATACGCCGGCGACACCCACGCCCACTGCCGCGCGGGAGAGCACCGGAACGAACTCGCGCTGACCGCCGGACTTCGTTCCCTGCCCGCCCGGCAACTGTACCGAGTGGGTTGCGTCGAAAACCACCGGGCAGCCCGTCTCGCGCATGATAGCGAGCGATCGCATGTCCGAAACGAGGTTGTTGTAACCGAAGGATACGCCGCGCTCGCACACCATGATGGTATCGGCGCCGCCATTGGCCGCCTTTGCCTTGTCGACCACGTTCTTCATGTCGCCGGGCGCGAGAAACTGGCCCTTCTTGATGTTCACCGGTTTGCCGCAGGTGGCGACGGCCTCGATGAAATCCGTCTGGCGGCACAAAAATGCCGGCGTCTGCAACACATCGACCGCTTCGGCCACGGCCCCTATTTCGTCAATCGAATGCACATCGGTGAGCACCGGCACACCGACCGTTTCGCGCACGTCGGCGAGGATCTCCAGCCCCTTGCCCATGCCCAGCCCGCGATACGACGCGCCCGAACTGCGATTGGCTTTGTCGTACGAGGACTTGTAGATGAGCGGAATGCCGAGCTCGGCGCATATCGCCTTCAACTCGGTTGCAGTCTCGATCGCCATCTGGTGCGATTCGATGACGCAGGGACCGGCGATGAGGAAAAACGGTTGGTCGAGTCCGACCTCGTAATCACACAGTTTCACAAGACGCCTCCTTCGGTTCGCGCTTGGCAATCGCGGCCTGCACATAGGCCGTGAATAGCGGATGTCCATGTCGCGGGTTGGACGTGAACTCGGGATGAAACTGACAGCCGACAAACCAGGGATGGTCCGGCAGCTCGATCATCTCGCACAGCCCGGTTCCCGGCGCCTTGCCGGAAACGCGCAGCCCGGCCGCTTCCAGTTTGCCGAGCAAGGTGTTGTTGACTTCGTAACGGTGACGGTGCCGTTCAATGATTTCGGTTTGCTCGTATACCGCCATTGCCAACGAGCCTTCGGTCAGCCGACAGCTTTGCGCCCCAAGGCGCATCGTACCGCCCAGGTCAGTATTTCCGTCGCGCCGCTCGAGCTGGCCCGTCCGGTCGAGCCATTCGGTAATCAGCCCAATCACCGGAAACGGCGTATCGGGATCGAATTCGGTGCTGTGCGCGCCCGTCATGCCGGCGACGTTTCGCGCGTATTCGACCACCGCCAGTTGCATGCCGAGGCAGATGCCGAGGTAGGGCACGTTGTGCTCGCGCGCAAACTGAATGGCCATGATCTTGCCCTCGGTGCCGCGTTTGCCGAAACCGCCCGGCACCAGGATGGCGTCCATCTTCGTCAGTATGCCGCAGCCGCCGGTCTCGATCTCCTCGGAATCGAGATAATGGATATTCACCTTGCTGCGCGTATGCAAACCGGCGTGATTGAGCGCCTCGATGAGGGATTTGTACGATTCCGTGAGGTCGACATACTTGCCGACGAACGCAACATCGATTTCGCGTTCGGGATTTTCGAGTGCAAAGATAAGCCGCTCCCACACCGAGAGATCGGCGGCGCGCGCCAGGATGCCGAGCTTGTGGCAGACGATCTCGTCGAGCATCTGGTGGTGCAACATGCCCGGAATCTTGTAGATCGAATTCGCGTCGAGCGCCTCGATGACCGCCTCGGGCATGACGTTGCAGAACAGCGCGATCTTGCGGCGCTCGTCGTCAGGTATGGAGCGATCGGCGCGGCACAGCAGGATATCGGGCTGGATGCCGATCTGGCGCAATTCCTTGACCGAGTGCTGGGTCGGCTTTGTCTTGAGTTCGCCCGCGGTGGGAATGTAGGGGAGCAGTGTGAGATGCACGAAACAGGTTCCGCTGCGCCCCTCCTCTATTCCCATCTGCCGGATCGCTTCGAGAAACGGCAGCGATTCGATGTCACCCACCGTGCCGCCGACTTCGACAATCGCCAGATCGGCACCGTCGGCACCGCGTTTGATGAACATCTTGATTTCATCGGTGATGTGCGGAATCACCTGCACCGTCTTGCCCAGGTACTCGCCCCGGCGCTCCTTCTTGAGCACCGAATCGTATATCTGACCAGTGGTGAAATTGTTGCGCCGCGACATGCGCGCGCTGGTGAATCGTTCATAGTGGCCGAGGTCGAGATCGGTCTCGGCACCGTCCTCGGTAACGAACACTTCGCCATGCTGAAACGGGCTCATCGTGCCGGGGTCGACATTGATGTAAGGATCGAGTTTGAGGTGGGTGACGCGGATACCGCGCGACTCGAGAATGGCCCCGAGCGATGCTGCCGCGATGCCTTTGCCCAGCGAGGACACGACACCGCCGGTTACGAACACATACTTGGTCATGGGAAATGCTGCAGCGGGAAAGTGCAATGATAGCCGATGTGTCGAGCGCAGTCAGCCGGCGCCGCGCGCGCTTGCTTGGGTGTCGCTCGGTTGAGTTTTTCGATGCGGCGAAGAAACAGGCTCGCCACGCGGGCTCGCGACCTATTCCTCACGCAACGGTCGTGCCATCGCACCCGAAAGGGGCTTAAATAGATCACTGATTGACAAGCGAGGCGTCGATCGCGCCAGCCGTTAACGCGGTGCGCGTCTGAATGCCGATGTCGCCGGAATTCGTATTTTTGAACGTCAGGCCGGCCTCTGCGTTCAAGCTGACTTCGAAAATTGTGAACGGTGTCGTGTTAAAGAACCGCCTCGGGCGGCCCTCACGAGACGGCCCTGCCCGGCCGAGCGGATTCGTAGCGCCGGCAGCGATGCCGGGTGAGACATTGCCACGCACGCAATACGCGTGTTGCGCGCTTCGTCGCCCACGGATTGCCGGCGCCCGGCGGTCGGACGCGCAGCAAAGCGTCGCTGCTGCCCGTCCGACCGCCGTCTTGCAACGACCTCAACAGAACGCGCGCAGTTCCCGCAACAGCACGGAAAGCATCGACATGTCGATGTTGGCGCTCGCCTGCACTTCACCGATCAGGTGCCGGTACCGGTCGATGAGGACGCTGTTGTGTTTCACCCAGGCGGCGCTGATATCGCCCGCGCCGTCCGCTTCGGGTGACAGCCGCAAGGCGTCCGAAGCGAGCGCGCGCACCAGCAACGACAGGTCGGCACGCAGGGCACTGCGCGCCAGCGCCTGCCAGCGCGTATCGGCGGGCAGATCGGCAATGCGGTGGCCGAGCCAGTGCAGGTCGAGTTCGCCCCCGAGGGCGAAATAGACGCCCGCCACGGTCTCCTCGCTGCGGCCCGTGTCCGCCGCGACCTCCACCAGATCGAGCACCGCGTAGAGTTCTTCTAGCACGGCAATACGTTCGGCCAAGGCCTGAGGCACGCCTTGTTCGGTATACCCGGCCACAATGCCGTCGAGCTGCTCGCGGTACGCTGGCGACACCAGGTCGAGCAGGCGCGGCGCAAGCGCGCTCACCCCCGGCGCGAAATGCGACACCGTCGATTGCAGATCGGGCAAGCGGTCGGGATGCGCCAGGAACCACAGCGTTGCGCGCTGCAGGACACGATCCACGTCGAGCAGCATCTGCGTCTGCACTTCGTATGCCACCAGGTTGTCGAGCGCTTCGATATCGCGCCACACGCTTTCCAGATCGAACACATCGCGGCTCAGCAGATAGGCACGCACGACGTCGGTCACCGACGCACCGACGTCGGCACGCAAGCGATCGACAAAGGTTGCGCCGACGCGATTCACCATGCTGTTGACGACATCGGTGGTGATGATTTCGCTGCGCAACGCATGCTGCGCAATGCGCTCCGCGAAACGCTCGCGCAGCGGGACGGGGAAGTAGCGCACCACGCAGGTCGCCACGTACGGATCCTGCGGCAGGTCGGACGCCAGCACTTCGTCGTAAAGCTCGATCTTGCTGTAGGCCAGCAGCACGGCAAGTTCCGGCGCAACCAGGCCGATATGCTCCGCCTTGCGGTCGGCAATCTCCTCGTCCATAGGCAGGTACTCGATCTTGCGATTGAGCCTGCCGGCGTGCGCCAGGCGCCGCATGAAATCGGCCTGTGCGTCGAGCAGCGTGACGCCGCGCGCCCGCGTAAATGACAGTATCCCGGACTGCGCATAGTTGTCGCGCAACACCAGTTGCGCAACCTCGTCAGTCATGTCGGCCAGCAGCTTGTTGCGCTGCTTGACGGTCAGCTCGCCCTCCTCGACCACGCTGTTGAGCAGGATCTTGATGTTGACCTCGTGGTCCGAACAATCTACCCCGGCCGAGTTGTCGATGGCGTCCGTATAGACCTTGCCGCCGTTGAGTGCAAATTCGATCCGCCCGAGCTGAGTGAAGCCAAGATTGCCGCCCTCGCCAATCACGCGGCAGCGCAAGTCGGCGCCGTTTACGCGCACCGCATCGTTGGCACGATCACCCACGGCGGCGTCGGTCTCGCGCGTGCTCTTGACGTAGGTGCCGATGCCGCCGTTGTAGAGCAGGTCGACCGGCGCCTTGAGAATGGCGCGGATCAGGTCGGCGGGCGGCAGCGCCTCGGCGTCGACGTCGAGCGCTGCGCGCATTTCGGGCGAGAGCTTGATCGATTTGGCGGTGCGCGGCCAGATGCCGCCGCCTTTGGAAATCAGTGATTTGTCATAGTCCTCCCAGGACGAGCGCGGCAACTCGAATAGACGCGCACGCTCCTGCCAGGTCTTGGCGGGGTCGGGATCGGGGTCGATGAAAATATGGCGGTGATCGAAGGCGGCAATCAATCGGATCTGCTTCGACAGCAACATGCCGTTGCCGAATACGTCGCCGGACATGTCGCCGATGCCGGCGACCGTGAAGGGCTCGGTCTGCGTATCCACGCCCAGTTCGCGGAAGTGGCGCTTGACCGATTCCCATGCGCCCTTGGCGGTAATCCCCATCTTCTTGTGGTCGTAGCCCACCGAACCGCCCGAGGCGAACGCATCACCCAGCCAGAAACCGTATTCGGCTGAAACTTCGTTGGCGTAGTCGGAGAAGGTCGCGGTGCCCTTGTCGGCGGCCACCACCAGATAGGGATCGTCTTCATCGTGACGCACCACGTCCCCGGGGGGCACCACGGTGCCTTGCACGAGGTTGTCGGTGATATCGAGCAGACCGCGGAGGAAGGTGCGATAGCACTCGATGGCCTCGGCAAGGAGCGCTTCCCGACCACCCTCCGTGGGCGGCTTCTTGAGCACGAATCCGCCCTTGGAGCCGACCGGCACAATCACCGAGTTCTTGACGATCTGCGCCTTTACCAAGCCGAGCACTTCGGTGCGGAAATCTTCCATGCGGTCCGACCAGCGCAGGCCGCCGCGCGCGACCTTGCCACCACGCAGATGTACGCCTTCGATGCGCGGCGAGTAGACGAAAATTTCGAACATCGGCAGCGGCTGAGGGAGATTGGGGATCTTGGACGGCGCAAGTTTGAAAGAGATATAGGGCTTGGTGTTGCCCGCTGCGTCGCGCTGATAGAAATTGGTACGCAGCGTTGCCTGGATCATCGCCAGGAACTGATGCAGGATGCGGTCCTGATCGAGATTGGCAACATGGCCGAGCGCTTCCTCGATCTTGTCGGCCAGCATCGTGGTTCGCGACACGCGGTGATGCTCCTCAGCCGGGTCGAAGCGCAGGCGGAAAAGCTCGAGCAGCTGCCGCGCAATTTCCGGGTAGGCCGCCAAGGTCTGTTCCATGTAGGCCTGGCTGTACGTGAAGGCGCCGAGTCGCATGTGCTTGGCGTACGCACGCAACACGCTCACCTCGCGCCAGCCCAGACCGGCGAGCAGGGTCAGACGATTGAAATCGTCGTTCTCGATTTCGCCGCGCCATGAACGCAGAAACGCGTCCTGGAACAGCGGACGCACCTCGTGAATATCGAGCGCTTCCGCGCCGTCGAAGCTCAGGCCAAAGTCGTGAATCCACACTTCGCCGCCATCGCGCCGCTCGATCCGCGCCGGCGTCTCTTCCATGGGGCGCACGCCCATGTGCTCTAGCATCGGCAGGCTTTGCGAGAGCGTCACCGGCTCATTCTCATGGTACAACTTGAAGCGTAGCCGGCCGGTCGGGCTCTCCAACGGCAGGTAGAGATTCATGCCCAGTTCCGCACCAGCCTTCAGGCGCTCCATCTTGTCGATGTCATGGGCGGCAACACGCGCGGCGTATTCATCTCGATAGCCTGCCGGAAAGCCATCGCCGTAGTCGCGGCGCAGTTCCAGTCCGCGTTCTTCGCCGAATTGCTCGACCAGCACGTGTTCGAGTTCGTCTTCCCAGCGCAACGAGACGCGCGCCAGGCGCTCTTCGATCTCACGCACGTCGAACGGCGGAATTTCGGAATCACGCACCCGCACGGTGATCAGGACGCGCGCCAGCGCCGACTCCGAAAAATGCACATCGAATTCTGCGCTGCTGCCATTGAACGCCGCCATCAGCACCGATTGCATGCGGATACGATGTTCAGTGTTGTAGTTGTCGCGCGGCACGTAGATCAGGCAAGAGACAAAGCGCGCGAACGGGTCGGTGCGCACGAACAGGCGCGTACGGTGACGTTCGCCGAGGCGCAGGATTCCGAGCGCGTGTCCGAACAACTCGTCGATCGAAATCTGGAACAGCTCGTCGCGCGGATAGCGCTCCATGATGGTCTTCAGCGCCTTGGCGCCATGCCCACCCTGTTTGAGTCCGGCGCGGTCGAGCACGGCGCGGACCTTGTGGCGGAGCAACGGGATTTTCTGCGGGCTGGTGCTGTAGGCGCTCGAGGTGAGCAGACCGATGACGCGCCGCTCGCCGGTGACCTTGCCGTCCTTGTCGAACGTCTTGATGCCGACAAAATCGAGGTAGCCGGGACGATGCACTGTCGAGCGGCTATTGGACTTGGTGAAGGTCAACAGCCGCGGCTCGAGCGCCAGCGCCTTGAGTGCCGGCGGCAAGGCGGCAAAGGTCTCCGAGCTCTTCTTCGCCTTCCCGTCGCCTTTGAGTATGCCGAGCGCCGAATTGGGAACCACGCGCAGTTCGCTGTCGCCGTTCTTGGACACCAGCGTGTAATCGCGCGCCCCGAAAAAGACGAAGTTGTCGGCCAACAGCCATTCGAGGAACGCACGCACCTCGGCGGCGGTCTCGGCATCGACCGCCGGCGGATGCGGTTCGATCTCGTCGATGATCGCCTTCATGCGCTCATTCATCGGGCGCCAGTCGCGCACTGCATCGTGCACGTCTTCGATGACCTCCTCGAGTCCGTGCTGCAAGGCCTCCAGATCCGAGCTCTGGCTGCGGCGGTCGACCTGTAGATGGATGATCGACTCGTCGGTCCCTTCGGTGTCACCGTGGTCGGAGATACGAACGATCTTTCCGTCCTTGTCACGCACGATCGACATCACCGGGTGCACAATCAAGTGCAGCCCGAGCCCCTGGCGATTGACCTCATTGGTCACCGAATCGACGAGGAACGGGATGTCTTCACCGACGATCTCGATCACCGTATGGGGCGACTCCCAGCCATTTTCGTCAAGCTGTGGATTGAACACGCGCAGCTTGCTGGTTTCGGTCCGCGTGCGCGCGAAATGCCACTGGCTGAGTACAGCACCGTAGAGATCGGCGACCGGGATTTCGCGCATTTCCAGCGGATCGGTTTGCGCAAAAAAACTGCGTGCAAACGGTTCGACAAGTTCGATCTGCGCTTGGGGCATGCCCGCCCTGATCTGTTCCATGACTTCATCGAACTGATCGTCCAGCATGCCGATATCCGGTAACGTCATCGCTCACTCCCCACATATGTTCTAGATATATTCCGGCCGGCGTCGCAAAGCGGAGTTGCGCATCTGCAATGTCCCGCGGCCATGCCGGAAACTTGTCACACACCATAGCCCACCGAGAGACGATAAGAAAGCGGCGGCGCAGCAGGGCCGGTTCGCGTCTCGCCGGTCGATTGAGAACCGGGTCGAGGCGCGCGGTTCAGCGAATGAAATCCCGATTGACTTCGCGGAACAAATCGGTGCCGCCACGCTGTAGCCACTCGAAAGCCACCATCTCGCGCGAAACGATATCGACACCATGCTGCCGCATGCGCGCAAACGCCAGATCGCGGTCGTGCGGATCGCGCGAGCCGGACGCCTCGGCGACGACGAAAACCGACTTGCCCGCGGCGCGCAGATCGAGCACCGTTTGCTGCACGCATACATGGGCCTCGGTGCCGCATACGATGACTTGCGCGCAGCGCGCAACGGCGGTATCCGCGAAGCAGCCATCGGCCTGGGCGGAAAAGCATTCCTTGCTCACCCACTGCGCACGCTCGCTCGCCGCCTTGACGATTGCCACGGTGCCCCCGAGTTTTGCGGGGAAGTGCTCGGTCACCACCACTGGCACACCGACGCGTTCAGCCAGCCGGGCCAGCCATGCGCAGTTCTGCGCCACCTTCTCCGTGTCGTGAATCGCCGGCGCCAGGCGTTCCTGGACGTCGACGATCAGCAGCACGGACTGTTCACGTAGCATCAACATGGATTGGCTCCTCAGCGCGAGAGTTCGGGGCGGTCGCGGAACTGCTCGAGCGCCTCGGGGTTGGCGAGCGATTCGAGGTTCTTGACCGGGCGACCATGGACGACGTTGCGAACCGCCAGTTCGACGATCTTCCCGCTGCGCGTGCGAGGAATGTCGGAGACTGCCACCACCCGTGCAGGCACATGGCGTGGCGTCGCGTTGTCGCGTATGGTCTTCTTGATGCGGTCGACCAGTGCGTCATCCAGGGTCACGCCGTCGCGCAGTTTTACGAACAGCACGACGCGCACATCGCGTTCCCAGTCCTGACCGATGACCAGCGACTCGATCACCTCGTCCAGCTTTTCCACCTGCCGGTAGATTTCTGCAGTGCCGATGCGCACGCCGCCCGGATTGAGCGTGGCGTCGGAGCGGCCGTGAATGATGATGCCGCCGTGGGACGTAATCTCGCAGAAATCGCCGTGGCACCACACATTCTCGAAGCGCTCGAAATAGGCCGCCCGATACTTGCTGCCGTCGTCGTCGTTCCAGAAACCGATCGGCATCACCGGGAAGGGCCGCGTGCACACCAGCTCGCCCTTCTCGCCATGCACCGGATTGCCCGCGTCGTCGAACACTTCGACCGCCATGCCGAGGCCCTTGCTCTGGATCTCGCCGCGCCACACGGGCAAGACCGGATTACCCAGCACGAAGCAGGAGATGATGTCGGTACCGCCGGAAATGGAGGCAAGACAAAGATCCGATTTGATCGCCTCGTACACATAGTCGAAGCTCTCCGGCACCAGCGGACTGCCGGTCGACATCATGGCGCGCACCGAATCAAGCCGGTGCGAATCCTTCGGCCGCCGGCCGATCTTGGC
>CBDULG010000001.1:0-30229 GCA_965367985.1 uncultured Rhodocyclaceae bacterium | reverse complement strand
AGGCGTGCATGCGCTCGGCGCGCAGCTTGTCGGGCGGGCTGGAGCGAATCAACTTGGGCAGCCGGGTGCGAGGGGGTGCCTGGGCGGGCTGTGTCGAGGGGGAGTAGGCCATGTCGAACTCGGAGCGCGCCGGCGTGCGCGACGCTTCCGACACGCTGCCCCACAGCAGGTGCCGTGGCGCCACCTGCCAGGCCAGGCCGATGCTCGGCTGCCATTCGTTGCCGGTCCACGTGTGATGCTCGAACTTGATGCCCGCGGTGAGCCGCAGCCGGTCAGGCACGAGGGTGATCTCGTCGTGCACGAATGCACTCACCAGGCCAAACTGCCGCCGCGGCGTGTCGACCTCGAAGAATCCCCCGGCAACCACCTTCTGGTCGTTGTAACGCATCCCGCCGCCGACGATCACCTCGTGCCGGCCGGCGCCAAAGCGGTATTGCGCGTCGAGATCGAGCGTGCTGCGTGTTTCGTTGAGGAATGAACCGACCTGGAAATCGAGATACTGAAAGCTGCCCTGCAATGACCATTCGCGGTCGTCGGCGAGCACGCGATTCAATTGCACGGTGAGGCCGGCACCCTCATCGCGCTGGGTAAACGCCACCGGCGTGACCAGCCTTGGCGCAGTAACGTCCGGCGACAGCCACACGTCTTCGCTGCGGTTGGCAAACACCTCGCCGGAAAATCGCAACTCGCCAAGGCCGCCGAGGAAGCGCTCCATGCGCAGACCGAGGCGGTTGGTATGCCACGCGTCGCGGCCGTCCGCGCCGTCGAGAAGGCGCGAGGTCTCGCGGGCGCGGCCGTGATAACTCAAACGATAGTGCCCACCGTCGAGTTCGCCGCCCTGCCGCAGATAGGCCTGGGCGCGATCGACGTTGCCTACCGTCAGACGCGCCTCGCTTCCCTGGGTGGCGCGGGCCCATTTGGTAATGATGTTGACGATGCCGTTGACCGCGTTTGCCCCCCACACCGCTGCGCCGGGACCACGTATCACCTCGATGCGGTCGATCTCGGCCAGTGGGATGTCGACGGCCTCCCAGAACGTGCCCGAAAACAGCGGTGAATACACTGTGCGCCCATCGACCATGACCAGCAGGCTGTTGGTGAAACGGCCGTTGAAGCCACGCACCGACACCGCCCAGCGATTATTGCCGATGGCGGCAACCTGCACGCCGGGCACCAGTCGCAGTGCGTCGGGCAAGGTCGTCACACCCATGCGGGCGATGTCCTCTTCGGTCACCACATGCACCGCGGCCGGCACGTTACCAATCTCCTGGCGCTTGCGTGCCACCGAAATGACTTCGACGCTCACCAGTTCGCCGAGCGAGAAATCGAAGGGGTCCTCGCCTTGCGCGATTGCCGCCGGGCCCGCCAACGTCGCGCTCAGCAACAGCCATCCGTATCTCATATACCGTCCCGCGCGTGCATCGCGCCATCGAACATCGATCATATTGGATTCCGCGTCGCACCGGCCGTCGCGCCGCGCCAGCGCTTCGCGGTCGTTCCGGCGGCACGACGTTAATGCCTTTATCGGAATGTGTCATAACGGCAGATCGAAAGCAGCCTTTAGGTACAACGGCACCCCGCCCGGGGCGCATCCGCGGGCGCGCGCCACCGGCCGCTGAATCGCAGTGCGATTCCGCTACAATCGCGCATGTAATCGTCACGCCTCGACTGCCATGTCTTCGCAAGAATCCTCCCTTCCAAATACCGGCGGCGCGAACTTCATCCGCAATCTCGTCGAGGCCGACCGGCGCGCCGGCAAGCACGGCGGGCGCGTCGTCACCCGGTTCCCGCCCGAGCCCAATGGCTATCTCCATTTTGGCCACGCCAAGTCGATCTGCCTGAACTTCGGCATCGCGCAGGAGTTCGGTGGCGTGTGTCATCTGCGTTTCGACGATACCAATCCGACGCGTGAAGAGCAGGCCTATGTCGATGCCATCGTCGAGGCGGTCCGTTGGCTGGGCTTCGAATGGGGCGAGCATGAATACTTCGCCTCGGACTACTTTGACCGTATGGCGGAATGCGCCGAGCACCTCATCCGCAGCGGCAAGGCGTATGTCGAATCGCTCGATGCCGAGCAGATGCGCGCGTATCGCGGCACGCTGACCGAACCGGGCAAGGACAGCCCCTACCGCAATCGCAGCGTGGAGGAGAATCTCGCGCTGTTCGCGCGCATGAAGGCGGGCGAATTCGCCGACGGCAGCCATGTGCTGCGCGCCAAGGTCGACATGGCCTCGCCCAACCTCAACATGCGCGACCCGGCGATCTACCGCATCCGCAATGCACGTCACCACCGCACCGGCGACACCTGGTGCATCTACCCGATGTACACCTTCGCGCACCCGATCGAGGATGCGATCGAACACATCACCCATTCGCTGTGTACACTCGAATTCGAAGACCAGCGCCCCTTTTACGACTGGCTGCTGAATGAGCTCGCCGATGGCGGTTTTTTCGATCACCCGCTGCCGCAGCAAATCGAGTTTTCGCGTCTCAATCTGACCTATGTCGTGCTCTCCAAGCGCAAGCTGGTGCAACTGGTCGAGGAAGGCCATGTCGATGGCTGGGATGATCCGCGCATGCCGACGCTGGTCGGCGCGCGCCGTCGTGGCTTCACGCCCGAAGGCCTGCGCCGCTTTGCCGAGCGTGTCGGCGTCTCCAAGTCCGAGAGCTGGATCGACATCAGCGTGCTGGAAGAATGCATGCGCGACCACCTCAACGACACCGCCGAGCGTCGCGTCGCCGTGCTCGACCCGCTCAAGCTCGTCGTCACCAACTACCCCGCAGGACAGAGCGAAACCTGCCAGGCGCCCAACCATCCGCTCAAACCCGAACTGGGGCAGCGCGACATGCCTTTCACGCGCGAACTGTGGATCGAGCGCGAGGACTTCATGGAAACGCCGGTCAAGGGGTTCCGGCGCCTCTACCCGGGCAACCGGGTGCGCCTGCGCTATGGCTACGTGGTGGAATGCACCGGCTGCGAGAAAGATGCGCAGGGCAATATCACCGCCGTGCATTGCAGCTATTTCGACGATTCGAAATCCGGCACCGCGGGCGCCGATACCTACAAGGTCAAGGGCAATCTGCACTGGGTCAGCGTCGCCCACGCCTGCCCGGCGCAGGTGCGGCTGTACGACCGCCTGTTTGCCACCGCCCATCCCGGCCAGCGCCGCGCTGGGGACGCCGAGGATGTCGAGCATAACTTTCTCGACGACATCAACGCCGACTCCAAGCAGTGCGTCACCGCGCAACTCGAACCGTCACTGGCCAACGCACCCGCCGAGGCGCGCTTCCAGTTCGAGCGTCATGGCTACTTCGTCGCCGACCGGCACGACAGCCGGCCCGGCGCACCGGTTTTCAACCGCACCGTGACGCTCAAGGATTCATGGAACCGGCCGCAAAGATAATCGACTGATGCAATCCATGCGGCGGTCGCACAGCCGTCTGTGCCGGGACTCATTCTCGTTAACGGCGTCGCGGCCGCGCACCCGTTCCCGGCTGCCAAATGAAAACCCGTACCCTCTACGACGTCCTGCATGTTTCGCCGGACGCCACCCCGGAAGTCATCAAGGCCGCATATGCGGTGCTGCGCCGTGGCGCGGACCGGCACGGCGACCCAGCCGCGCTTCGCCTGCTCAAAGACGCCTACGAAACACTGAGCGACGCCGGCGCCCGCGCACGCTATGACGAAAAGATCCGCGCGCAGCATGGCGACGCACTGCCTGGCGCGGCGCCCGAGCCGGCATCGGCCGCGCCCGCGTGGAGCCGCGCATTGGTCGTCGTACTGGCGTTCGCCGGCGGATATGCCGGCGCCAGTATGTGGCATCAGCGCGCCATTACCCGCATGGTGCTCGATCACCAAAGCGCGCTGGCAACGCAACAGAACGAAATCTCGCGCCTCACCCTGGAGCAGCGCGAACGCGAGATACAGGCGCGCACTGGCCGCCTGGAGACCGAACGCGAACGTCGTGTCCGCGAAACGGCCGCGCGTGAGCACGATCGTGCGGTGGCCTCGCTCAGATCGCGGCTCGACCGCGAATTCTCCGCCTCTCGGCGCGCACGCGAACGGCAAGAGCAGGCGCAAGAGCGCGAAGCACGCCGTCAGGCGGAGCTCGAACGCCGCCAGCGCAGCGCCGAGGACGCGCGCAACGCGGCCCTCGCGCAACAACGGCTGGCGCAGGAAAAGCGCGAACTCGAGCGCCTCTACCGCGAGAACTACCCGCGCTACCGGTGAGCCGGCTGGCACGCTGCAGGCGTCGCTTTCGGCAGTCTTCGCAGCAATCGGGGTGAAATTGTGTTTCGGCGCACGCGCGCGGGCGTCAATATTCCCGCAGGCAGCCGAAGCGGCTAGAATGGACGCCCAGTCCGAATAGACGCATTCGCACCATGCCTTCAATTCCACCCGCCTGGCGCGACCACTTCACCGGCACGGCCTGGTTTCTCGGCGGCATGCTGATGACCAGCGCGGTCGTCGGCGCAATCGTACTCGCCACACACACCGACGACGCGCCGGCAATCCCAGCCGACTTGATAGGCGATCCGGCGCCCGTCGAAGTGGTGCGCTGCCCGCCCAGCAGCTATCCGGAAACGCTGATCAGCGCGGCTGCGTGCGGTCGCACGGATGAACTGCGCGAATTGCTCGCGCGCGGCGCCAACCTTGATCAAACCGATGCGCGCAGTGAGTTTCGCGGGCGCACTGCATTGCATCACGCGGTGCAACGCGGCGACGAACCGGCGGTGCAGCTACTGCTCGAGGCCGGCGCGGCACCTGATGCCGGCGACGCCCTGGGCAACACGCCGCTGCACCTGCTCGCGCTCGCACCGGATGTGGCCCACCCACTGTATGTCGCGCGCTTTTTGCTCGACGCGGGTGCGGATATCGAAGCGCGCAACAGCGCGGGCCGAACGCCACTCGAATTGCTCGAAGCCGATCATCTGCGCATGATCGAGCAACAGGATCTGGCGCAGATGCTGCTACGCACGCATCGCGCCGCGACGGAGGCAGCGAGCCCGCCGGCACCCGCGATGCAAGTCGTGCGGCAGGATGGATCAAGCGATGCGAGCGCGTCCAGTGTCATGACCGTGACGACCGCCGCCGCTGCCGCGCCGCAGTCGACGGCAGAGAACGAAGCGACGCCACCCCCGGCGCCATCCCCTGCGGTGACCGCCGCAGTAATCGAAGCCGAGCCCGCAGTGATCAAAGCCGAGTCCGCGGCGACCGAAGCCGTCACCGCAGCGACTGAAGCGGACGCCTCGACGATCGAAGCGGACGCCGCAGCGATCGAAGCCGACCCCGCAGCGGGCGAGCGGCTTGCTGCGCTCGATGACCCGCCGGCCGCCACCGAAGCACCGCCGGAGGTCGCAGCACCCGAAGCGCAGACGCAGGATATCGAACCGCCCGCACCGCCATCCGCCGAGCAGCGCATCCGCACGCGCATCGACGCTTGGGCGCGCGCGTGGAGCGACAAGGCGATGGAGGCCTATTTCGATGCCTATGCACCCAGCTTCGTGCCGGAGGGCGGCCTGTCAATGGACAATTGGCGTGCGCAGCGCGAAGTGCGCATTGCCGGGAAGGCCGAATCCATCGAAGTCACCCTCTCCGACCTCGCCATCGAGCAGCACGGCGACCGCGCCAGCGCCGAGTTCACCCAGCATTACCGCGCCGGCAGCTACGCCGAAACGAGCCGCAAACGGCTCGACATGACGCTGCATGACGGCCGCTGGTGCATCGTCAGCGAACGTGAAACGTGATTGCATAGCGCCTCTTTGGAACATTAGCGAATTTGCATCTTTGCCGATGAGCGGTGATCATTGGGCTTTGCCCGTTGGCACCCCATGCGCACTCGTTACCCGCTCATCGCCCTGACGTTGATCGGCGCCGGCGCCGCCGTGTGGTGGTTCAAGCGCCCCGAGCCGATACCCGTGGTGCTTGCCACGGTCGATCGCGGCACGGTCGAAGCCACCGTCTCGAATACTCGTGCGGGCGAGATCGAAGCCTGCCAGCGCGCCAAACTGTCCACCATTTCAGGCGGACGCATCGAGTTCATCAGCGTCAAGGAAGGCGACAAGGTGGAGGCCGGCGACGTGCTCATGCGGCTGTGGAACGACGACCAGTCGGCCCAGGTGACGATTGCCAAGCGCCAGCTCGCCACTGCGCAAAAGCGGGTCGCCGAGGCCTGCAGCGTGGCTGCCAATGCGCGGCGCGAGGCGGCACGGCAAGACGAATTGCAGCGCAAGGGATTCGTCTCCGCCTCGGCCGCCGAAAAGGCGCGCACCGACGCCGAGGCGCGCAGCGCCGCCTGCGCCACTGCGCGCGCCGACGTCGACTCGGCGCGTGCCCAGGTCGATGCGGCCGACACCAACACCGCGCGCACCGTGCTGGTGGCACCTTTCGCGGGCACGGTCGCCAATATCGTCGGCGAACTGGGTGAATACACCACGCCCTCGCCGCCCGGCGTCGCGACGCCGCCGGCGATCGACCTGATCGACGACACCTGCCTCTACGTGAAGGCGCCGATGGACGAGGTCGATGCGCCCAAGATTCGCACCGGCCAGCCGGTGCGCATCACCCTGGACGCGATTCCCGGCAAGGTGTTCCCGGGCACGGTGAGGCGCGTTGCGCCCTATGTGCTGGCGGTCGAAAAACAGGCACGCACGGTCGATGTGGAGGTTGATTTCGACACGCCGGCCGAGGCGAGCGGCCTGCTGGTCGGCTTCAGCGCCGACGCCGAGGTGGTGCTCGAAGTGAGCGAAGACACCTTGCGCGTTCCCACCGCCGCGCTGCGCGAGGGTAACTCGGTGCTGCGCTACGTACCGGCAGACAGCACGCTGGAAGCGCGCGGCATCGACACTGGTATCGCCAACTGGGAATTTACCGAGGTCACGTCGGGCCTCGCCGAGGGCGACCGCATCGTCATCTCGCTCGAGCGCGAAGGCGTCAAGGCAGGCGCCACGGTCACCCCGGAATCCGGCGACGCCACGCCCTGACGGCCATGGCGCAGATCGAACTGGACGACATCGAGCGCGTCTTCAAATTGGGTGACAGCGAGGTGCATGCGCTGCACGCGGTGACATTGACCATCGAAGCCGGCGAGTACGTCTCGGTGATGGGGCCGTCGGGCTCGGGCAAATCAACCCTGCTCAATCTGCTCGGCCTGCTCGACCGCCCCAATCACGGCCATTATCACCTCGAAGGGCGCGATGTCACGACGCTCGACGCCGACGAGCAGGCGCGCGTGCGGCGCGAGCGCATCGGCTTCGTCTTCCAGAGTTTTCATCTGGTGCCACGCCTCACCGCGGCGGAAAACATCGCGCTGCCGCTCATGCTCGCCGGCATTGCGCCGCGCGAGCGCAAGATGCGTGTCGACCGCGCGCTGGAGAATTTCGGCCTCGCGCCGCGCGCCGACCACCGCCCGGACCAGCTATCCGGCGGACAGCGCCAGCGTGTCGCGATCGCGCGCGCCACCATCATGGAGCCGGCGATGCTGCTCGCCGACGAGCCCACCGGCAATCTCGACCGCCACACTGGCGAGGAAGTCACGCGTCTGCTCGAAGCGCTCAACGACAGCGGCGTCACGCTGATTGTTGTGACGCACGACCCGCATATGGGCGAGCGCGCGCACCGGCGCCTCGGCATGGAGGATGGCGAAATCACCACCGACGCGCGGCGCGAACGCACATGATGACCCTGCGCGACACCCTCGTTTTCGCCACCCGTGCGGCCACCGGCTATCCGGTGCGCACCGCGCTGATGATGCTGGCGATGGCGATCGGCGTGGCCGCGGTGGTATTGCTCACCGCGCTTGGCGACGGCGCGCGGCGCTATGTTGTAGGCGAGTTCAACGCGCTCGGCAGCAGTCTGATCATCGTTCTGCCCGGGCGCACCGAGACGGGTGGCGTCAACCCCGGCAGCTTTGTCACCAACACCGCGCGCGACCTGACGCTCGGCGATGCCGAGGCGCTACGCCGCGCTGGTAACGTGGCGCGCGTCGCCCCGCTGGCGCTGGGTAATTCGGAAATCGCTTACAGCGGGCGGCTGCGCGAGGTGATGGTGATCGGCACCAGCGCGGCGTTCCGCGATATCCGCAAGTATGTGATGGCGCAGGGACGCTTTCTACCCGAGGAAGACTGGCGACGCGCCTCGCCGGTGGCGGTGATCGGCGCCACGCTGCGCAGCGAACTGTTCGGCGCCGAAACGGCGCTGGGCAAGATGATCCGTGTCAGCGACCGGCGTTACCGGGTGATCGGCGTGCTTGCTGCCTCGGGATCGGGGCTGGGCATGAACGCTGACGAGCTGGTGATCGTGCCGGTGGCGGCGGCACAAGCGCTGTTCAACACTGCCGGCCTGTTCCGCATCTTCGTCGAAGCGCGCAGCCGCGACGCCGTGCCGGCCGCCAAACGGCAGGTAACACGTATTCTCAAAGCGCGCCACGACGGCGAAGAGGATGTCACGCTGATCACCCAGGACGCGGTACTCGGCACCTTCGACCGCATCCTTGCCGCGCTTACGCTTGCGGTGGCCGGCATCGCGGCGATCAGCCTGGCGGTGGCCGGCATTCTGGTGATGAACGTGATGCTGGTCGCGGTCACCCAGCGCACCGGGGAAATCGGCCTGCTCAAGGCGCTGGGCGCCACCGGCAACGCGATCCGCCTGGCCTTTCTTGCCGAGGCCGCAATTCTTTCCATCGCCGGCGCACTGGCCGGCCTGGCGCTCGGCCATCTCGGCGCCTGGGGGCTGCGCCTTGCCTTCCCCGACCTGCCCGCCTATCCGCCGGACTGGGCGATCATCGCCGGGCTGGGCACGGCGATCGTCACCGGCATCCTCTTCGGCGTCATGCCGGCGCGGCGCGCATCGCGCCTCGATCCGGTCGACGCGCTGTCGAAGCGTTGAGCCAACATGAGCTGGCGCGATTTCCTCACCCTCGCCCTGCGCTCGCTGGTGGCGCATCGCATGCGCAGCTTTCTCACCCTGCTGGGCATCGCGGTGGGCATCGCCGCGGTCATCCTGCTCACTTCGATCGGTGAGGGCATTCATCAGTTCGTACTGGCCGAATTCACCCAGTTCGGCACCAATGTCATCGAGATTACGCCCGGCAAGAAAGGCGCGCGCGGCGGTCCGCCCGGCCTGCCCAGTACGTCGCGCCCGCTGACCCTCGCCGACGCGCGCGCGCTCGAACGGGTGCCGTTCATCACTGCGGTCACCCCGATGGTGTCGGGAAATTCGGAAGTCGAAGGCAGCGGCCGCGTGCGGCGCGCGCTGGTCATGGGCGTCGGACCGTCGATGCAGGAGGTGTTCACCCTGCGGGTGCGCAGCGGCCGCTTTCTGCCGCCCGACGACAGCGACCAGCCGCGCGCCTTCGCGGTGCTCGGCGCCAAGCTCAAGGCAGAGCTGTTCGACAACGCCAGTGCACTCGGTGAGCGTATTCGCATCGGCGGCGAACGCTTTCGCGTGGTCGGCGTGATGGAAGAAAAAGGCCAGGTGCTGGGCATCGATCTGGACGACAGCGTGTACATCCCCGCCGGGCGCGCCCTCGCGCTCTACAACCGCGAGGGGCTGATGGAGATCAACGTCGCCTACCGCGAGGGCGTGCCGGCCGATGTCGCCAGTGCGCAGGTGGCGCGCCTGCTCGAAGCGCGCCACGGCCGCGTGGACTTCTCGCTTACCACGCAGCAAGACATGCTCGACACGCTGTCCAACATTCTCGGCATACTTACCGCCGCGGTCGGCGCGCTGGGCGGCATTTCACTGCTCGTCGGTGCGGTCGGCATCGTCACCATCATGACCATCGCGGTCACCGAACGCACCGCGGAAATCGGCCTGCTGGTTGCGCTCGGCGCGCGGCGCAGCACGATTCTCGCGCTGTTTCTCGGCGAGGCGGTGGCGCTGGCGACGGTGGGCGGGCTGCTCGGCCTGTTGATCGGCAGCGGCCTGGCACAACTGGTCGGCCTGCTGGTGCCCGCACTGCCGGTGCACACCCCCTGGCATTTCGTCGCTGTCGCTGAATTGTCGGCAGTGGTCATCGGTCTGCTGGCCGGCGTGCTGCCGGCCCGCAAGGCGACGACGCTCGATCCGGTGGATGCGCTGCGCACCGAGTGATCAGAACGATTCACCCTCACGCAGATAGCGCCATTGACCGCGCGGCAGATCGCCCAGCTTGACCTTGCCGATGCGGATGCGCTTGAGGCCGGTCACCCTGAGATCGACCTGCTCGCACATGCGGCGGATCTGCCGCTTGCGCCCTTCGCGGAGGATGAAGCGCAACTGATCCACGTTCTGCCAGCTTACCTTGGCCGGACGCAGCGCGCGCCCGTCGAGATGGAGTCCGTGGTTGAGCAGCGCCAGCCCTTCGGCCGACAGCTTGCCTTCGACACGCACCAGATATTCCTTTTCGATCGTGCTGTCGCCGCCGATCAACTGGCGCGCCACCCGGCCATCCTGGGTGAGTACGAGCAGGCCGGTCGAGTCGATATCGAGGCGGCCCGCAGGCGCCAGCCCTTTGAGGTGATCGCGCGAGAATCGGCGATTTGCGCCGGCAGCGAGCCGGTCCGGGGTGATCAGCGAAACCGCGGCGCGATGACCTTTTTCCGGCTGTGCCGAGACGAAACCGACCGGCTTGTGCAGCAGGATGGTGACGCGCTCGGCCTGCTTGGCGGTGGCGCGCGCGTCGAGCGTGATGGCCACGTCGGGCTGCACCCGCACGCCCAGTTCGGCAATGCGCTGACCGTCGACGAACACCCAGCCGCGCTCGATCAGCGCATCGGCTTCGCGCCGCGAACACATGCCGCGCTGCGACATCAGCTTGGAGAGGCGAATGCCCTCGGATGGCGGGGCCACTGATGCACTCACGATCGCCACTGCGGCGTCGGGCGAAATGGGCGCGCCTTCACAGCGGGACGTAGAACAGCAACAAGTAGGTCAGCAGCAGCACGGCCACCCACAGCACCATGCTGCCCGAAGGCCAGGTGCGCGCGAGCACGCTTTGCGAGCCGTAATAACGCTTCAACCCGGCATTGAAACCGAGCGCGGATTGCGCCAGTCTGCGGCCGAACGCGACCAGTGCATCGCTGATCGCGCCAGCGGCCCGGCGCAGGCGAAGTTCTCGGTCGCCGCGGTAGAGGCTGTCGATGTCGTGCAGCCGGCCAAGTATGCGCAACAGCACCGGGCGCAGCACGATAAAGGCGGCCATGGTGGCGAGCAGCAGTTGCAATTGATGGACGACATGCGCGCCGGTATAGGGTTGGTAGTCCGTCGCGAAGGGCAGCAGGTCGTAGAGCAGCGGTGGATAGATTCCCGCGGCGAGGCTCATCAGCACCAACACACCCATCGCGGCGCGCTGGCTGGGGGTGGCCTCGTCCACCTTGAGCGTCTCGTCGCGCGCCTTGCCGAAGTAGACGAATCCGACCACCTTGAGTCCGACCAGGAATACACCCGACGCGACCACCATCATCGAAGCCCAGGTCACCGCCAGATGCGCGTCGGCGGCGCCTTGCAACACCAGCGACTTGGTGATGAAGCCTGCAGTGAGGGGCGCCGACATGGCGAGCACGCCGAACACTGCGAATGCCGTAGTCAGAGGCATCTGGCGCGCCAGGCCGCCCAGTTCGCTACAGCGGCTCTTGCCCGTCTGTACCACCACGACACCGACCGCCATGATCAACAAGGCCTTGTAGACAATGTGCGCAAAGGCGTGCGCCGCGACGCCATTGAGCGCGACTTCGCTGCCGATACCAATGCCGGCGACCATGAAGCCGACCTGGTTGATGATCGCGTAGGCCAGCACGCGGCGCGCGTTGTTCTCGACCAGCGCATAGATCAAACCGTAGGCAGCCATCAGCAGACCGATGGGAATCAGCACCTCGGCACCCGGAAAGCCGCGCATCACGGCATACACCGCGGTCTTGGTGGTGAACGCCGAGAGAAACACCATGCCGCTCCACGACGCCCGCGGATAGGCGTCGGGCAGCCATGACCACAGCGGGAAGGCACCGGCATTGACGAGAAAACCGGCAAGCATGAACCAGTGGGCCGCACCGTCGAGCGACATGGCGTCGAAGCGAATTCCGCCGCCACCGGCGATGTGTGCCACGATGCCGGCCATCAACAGCACGCCGCCGAACAGATGCACCATGAGATAGCGCATCGCCGCCGGATAGGCTTTGCGGCCACCGGCCCAGATCACCAGCGTCGAGGCGATCGCCATGAGCTCCCAGCACACGAACAGGGTCACCAGATCGCCGGCAAGTACCGCGCCGACCGCAGCGCCCGCGTAAACGAAAGCGGCAGGCACTTCGAGCTTGCTCGGCTGGCGCAGTGCATAGATGCTGCCGGCGAACAGCGCGAGTGAAAACACCATCGCGAAGAGCCGGCCGAGGCGATCGACACGCAGCACTTCGAGCGAATAGTCGAGAAACGCGAAGCCGCCGAAAACCCCCTCGGGCAGCAGCCAGGCCAGCACGAAGGCGAGCAAAGGCAGGGCCAGCGAAACCGCCTTGCGCGGCGCATCGTGCAAGACGCCCATGACCAGTCCGCCCAGCACCAGCCAGAGTGCGGGATGCCCGAGCATTTCAATGATTGCCATGCCGCCTCCGCTGTTTAGCCGGCGCGCCCTGCAGGCCGCTATTCGTCATCGTCGTCTGCGACCGCCATGCCACTGAACGCCGCACGCGCCACATGCACCAGCAGCACACAGGCGATGAAGGGGTACCACGCGTTGAAGCCGGGCCAGCCGTCGAAACCGAAATGCGGGTGACCATGCACGAAGAACCCGGCCGCCAGCGTCAGCACGAGCACGATCAGCAGGCCCTGCCAAAGCATGTGACTGCGCTTGTCGGAAAAGCTCGGCAGATTCATCAGAACACGCCCCCCACCGCGCGCGCAATGCGCAAAACGGATTCATGGAAAAAGAACAGCCCCACGGTGAGGGACGCGGTGATGACTTGCGCGACCACCATGATGGTCGGCGCCTCGCCGTGGGCGTCGTGGTGCTGGTCGTCGGGGTCGGCCGGCGGCGCGCGCATGAAAGCCCGCCACACGATGGGGATGAAATAGCCCGCATTGAGCAGCGTGCTGAGGATGAGCACGCCGACGGCAAACCAGTGTTCGAGACTCATCGCGGCGGTCAGCATGTACCACTTCGAAATGAAACCGGCGGCCGGCGGCAGACCGATCATCGACAAGGCGCCGATGCTGAAGGCTGCCATCGTCCACGGCATGCGCCGCCCGATGCCGTCGAGCTCGCTGACCTGGGTCTTGTGGGCCGCGGTGTAGATCGAGCCCGCGGCAAAAAACAGCGTGATCTTGCCAACCGCGTGCGCGGCAATGTGCAAGGTGGCGCCGACGATCGAAATCGGTGCCAGCAATGTGGCAGCAAGCGTAACGTAGGAAAGCTGGCTGACCGTGGAAAATGCCAACCGGCGCTTGAGGTTGTCGGCGCGCAGTGCGACGACGGAGGCGGCGATGATGGTGAATCCGGCGATGAACGGCACCCAGTCGGCGCTGCCGATGGCCATGAGATGCTCTGCACCGAAGATGTAGACCACCACCTTGACGACGGTAAATACGCCGGCCTTGACCACCGCCACGGCATGCAGCAAGGCCGACACGGGCGTGGGCGCGACCATCGCCGCGGGCAGCCAGGGGTGAAACGGCATCAGCGCCGCCTTGCCGATACCGAACATGTAAAGCGCCACCAGCAACATCGTGCCCGCCGCGCCGACATGGCCGGCGAGGATGCCGCCATAGCGGAAATCGAGCGTGCCGGTGAGCACCCAGGTGGCCAGCGTTCCGGTCAGCAGAAAGGCGATGGAGGTGCCCATGAGCACCCCCAGATAGACGCGCGCCGACTTCTTGGCGTGCTCCGTACCACTGTGCGTCACCAGCGGATAGGTGATCAGCGTCATCACTTCGTAAAACAGGAACAGCGTCAGCATGTTGCCGGCGAAGGCAATGCCCTGCGCGGCGAAGATGGCACCGGCAAAACAGACAAAGAAGCGCGTCTGGTTCTTTTCGTTGTTGCCGCGCATGTAGCCGATCGAATACAGCGAACTGACGATCCACAGGCCTGACGAAACCAGGCCGAAGAGCAGGCCGAGTGGCTCGACGGCCAGGGAGAGCGACATGCCCGGCACAATGTGCACCAGATCGAGCGTGGGCCGCGCGCCGTCCATCACCGGCCCGGCAAGCACGAGTACCTGGAGGAACAGCAGCACCGCGGTGGTCAGTGTGACCCCCTCGCGCACATTGGGCGAACGCCCGCTGATCGAAATGACGCCCATGCCGACAAAGGGGGTGGCGAGGATAGCGGCCAACGACCATGAGGCACTCATTGCCAGCCACCCATCAAGGCCTCTGCGGCGCGTTGCGCCATCGCGCCGCTCCAGCTGGCATCGACACCGAAATACACGCACGCGGCGATCATCGCCACGGCCGGCACCGTCATCGACCAGGGGGCCTCGCCCGGTGGCGGATGGTCAGGCGGCGGCTCGGTCAAGTAGGCGACTTCGACGAAGCGCCAAACATAGATCACGGCGAGCAGCGAGCTGAGCATGATCGCGCCGGCCATCCACCAGTGGCCTGCATCCATTGCCGCCGTCACCAGATACCACTTGCTGATGAAGCCGGCGGTGCCGGGAACGCCGATCAGGCTGAGGCCGCCGATGACGAACGCGAACGAAACCAGCGGCATGGTGCGCCCCAGACCCGCGAGGCGCTTGAAGTCCGAGTTGCCACAGCGCGCCACGACGCAGCCGAGCAAGAGGAACATGCCGCCCTTGGTGAGCGCATGATTGAACAGGTGCGCGGTGGCGGCGGTCAGCCCGCCGACCGTATTGAGACTGATACCCAGCGTGATGTAGCCGACCTGCGAGAGGCTCGAGTACGCCAGCAGCCGCTTGACGTTGCGCTGGTAGATCGCCACCCCGGCCGCGATGAACATCGCGGCGAGCGACAACGCGACCAGAATCGCGCCGGTCAGATGCGTATCGAACACCACCACCGAACCGAAGATGGTGAAGAAATAGCGCATCAGCACATAGATCGACACCTTGGTGGCGGTTGCCGCCAGAAACGCGGATGCCGCCGAGGGCGCAAAAACGTAAGCGTTGGGCAGCCACAGGTGCAGCGGAAAGAGCGCGATCTTGAGCGTCAGGCCCACTGTGATGAAGGCCAGCGCGGCGAGTGTACCCCGCGGATCACCGAGTTGCGGCAGGCGCACCGCCATGTCGGCCAGATTGAGCGTGCCGGTTTCGAGATACAGGATACCGATGCCAAGCACGTACAAAGTGGCGCCCACCGTGCCCATCAGCAAGTACTGGTAAGCGGCCACCAGCGCCCGCCGGTCGCGCCCCATGGCAATGAGCACATACGTGGCGAGCGAGGATACTTCGAGAAAGACGAAGATGTTGAACGCATCGCCAGTGACGAGAATGCCCAGCAAGCCGGCGAGGCACAGCATGAGCATGCAGTAGAACAGGTAGTGCTCTTCGCTACGCACGTCCCTGGCGATGCCGACGAGGCAATGCGGAACGATGAACACGGCCATCAGGGCAACGATCACCGCGACAAAAGCGTTGAAGGTGTCGACGCGGTATTCGATGCCCAGCGGCGGCTCCCAACTGCCCATGGGGTAGGAAATCGTCCCCGGCGCAAGTGTCTCGGCAAGTAGTGCGAGAGCCACGCCGAAGGTCAGCACGCTGGCAATCAGCGACAACAGCCAGCAAGGCCGGGAGCGCCGAACGATGACCATGATGGGCGCCGCGATCAACGGTATGACGACGAGCAGGGCGGGGAGGTTGTGGGTGAGCAAGGGGTTCAATGGCGTTCGGCGGAAGTATTCTCGACGGCTTCTACATCGCTCAGCAAAATATCTTCCTCGTCGATACTTCCGTACGCTTCCTTGATCCGCACCACGAGGGCAAGTCCAAGCGCAAGTGTCGCCACGCCGACCACGATGGCTGTGAGAATGAGCACATGCGGCAAGGGGTTCGAATACACCTGGATGCCTTCTGCAATGATCGGCGCACTGCCGCCGATGAGCTTTCCGGGCGCGATGTAGAGCAGGTATACCGCGGTCTGAAAGATGCCCAGGCCGATCAGTTTCTTGATCAGGTTGCTGCGCGCAATCAGCACGAACAGGCCGACCATGAGCAGCAGGATGGTGACGAAATAGGTGTAATGCCCGGCCATCGTCACGGGGCATCCTCCTCGCTATCCCGACGGCGACCGGCGAACACATAAAAGAACTTGAGCATCACCGACGCAACCGTAATGAGCACGCCCAATTCGATCCAGAAGATGCCGCGATGCTGCCCCTCGACCGAGTCGTGCGCGAGTACGAAATAGTCGAGGAAGTTGCCACCGAGCAACATGCCGGCCACGCCGACGCCCAGGTAGAGCAAGAGGCCGACCGCAATCAAGGTTTCGACGAGACGCACCGGCACGACTTTGCGCGCACTCGGCAGGCCATAGATGAGGGCGTAGAAGATCACCGCAGCGGCAACGATGACACCCGCCTGAAATCCGCCTCCGGGGCCGAAATCGCCATGAAACTGCACGTAAATGCCAAACATGAGGGCAAACGGAATGAGCAGCTTCGCGATCACGCGAAGCACGATATCGAGTCTCATGCGCGCGGCGCCTCGTCGTCGGTCGGATCGAGCTTGCGTCGCGCCGAGCGACGCCCCAGCAAGGCAATCACGCCAATGCCGGCAGTAAACACGACCGTTGTTTCACCCAGCGTATCGAAGCTCCGGTAGCTGGCCAGAACGACGGTGACAACGTTCGGTACGCCGGTCAGTTTCGGCCCCTCTTCAAGATAGCGCGGCGCCACGTGCCGGTGGATCGGCGCATTGGGATCGGAAAACGCCGGCAGACCCAGCGTGCCGTAGACCAGCATGCCGCCAGTAACGAAGACCACGAACAGAGGCAGCCACGGCTTGTGAATGGGCTTCGATTCGTTGGTGCCGGTAAGGAAGATCGCGCTGAGCAGCAACACCGTCGAAACGCCGGCGCCAACGGCCGCTTCGGTCATTGCCACGTCGACCGCATCGAGCACGACCAATAGCGTCGCCATCAGGAACGAGTAGATTCCGCCGAGCAGCACGACCCCGAACATATTGCGCTGGCGCGCAATGCCGATTGCGGCCGCGGCCATCAGGGTCAGCAGGACGACGGCAGTCAGTGTGGTAAGGATGGCGGCTCCCCTTCGTCGGCCAGCACCGGCTTGGCGCCGCGCTCGAGGGCGGCGTCGGCGAGCGAGTGCGAGGCGGTGGGTGAGGTAAAGAAGATCAACAAGCCGAGGATGAGCATCTTTACGCTGGCCAGGGTGAAGCCGCTTTGCAGGACCAGCCCGAGGATGATCAGCCCGGCGCCGAGCGTGTCGACCACGCTTGCGGCGTGCATGCGGGTAAAGAAATCCGGCATACGAACCATGCCGATCGCGCCGATTGCACAGAACACGCCACCCGCCGAGAGGAGAACCCAGCTCAGGATGTCGATCACGATCACGGCCGCTTCTCCCGTGCGCGCCCGGGCTCGCCGAGATCGCCGTAGCGGAAGAACTTCTGCAGCGCGATCGTGCCGATGACACTCAGCAGACCGTAGACGAGCGCCAGATCGACGAACTCGGGGCGCCCGGAAATAAACTGAAAAATGGCCAGCAACAACATGCTTGTGGTACCGATCGTGTTGCCGGCGAGGGCACGATCGAAGACCGTCGGCCCGAGGAAGGCACGCACCAGTGCAAGGGTGAGCGTGACCAGCAAAGCAATGACTACCACGACGTACATCAAGACAACCCCTCGAACGCAGTCACACGCCGGTCCATGGTCCCCTCCTGCACCGCTTCGGCGCCCTCACGGGTCAGCGCATGTACGAGAATTTCATCGCCTTCGACATCCACTGAAATGGTGCCCGGCGTGAGCGTGATCGAGTTGGCGTAGGTGACCTTGCCAACGGAGGTTTTCTGCCCGGCGCGCACCCGCACCATGGTCGGACTAATCGGCAGGCGGGGGTTGACGATAATCTTGCTCACGTCCCAGGCGGCGATGACGATTTCCTTGAACAGCCAGGGCCAGTAGAAAATCGCGCTGCGCCCGAGCGAAATGGGATGGCCTTCGTGATCGACGACTTCCATGCGTTGGGCGAACAGCAGGATCGCAATCGCCGATCCGATGCCCACCGAAAGCAGAAAGGGCGTGAAGTAGCCGGACAACACCAGCCAGAACACGTAGAGCGTCACCACGAAGCTCAGCGATCGATGCGTATTCATGATTCTTGTTTTACCCCGCGGGCCATGCTGCCGCCATGCATGGGAATCGTCTCCCTCGTTTGCAGCCTACTATAGCTGCGTCACACAGGGCGAACAACCGCACTTCATCGGTTTTCGACGGGCCGGGTCGCTCAGCTCGCCGGCTGAACCCGACGACGCGGTGCACCGGCCAGAAAGGCCTCGATGTTTTCAATCACCTGATCCGCCAGCGCCCGCATGGCGCCTTGCGTCGCCCAGGCGACGTGCGGCGTGATCACCAGGTTTGGCACATCGGCGGCGAGCAGCGGATGGTCCCTCGCGGGCGGCTCCTTGGACAGCACGTCGATGGCGGCACCGGCAATTTCGCCCGTGCGCAGCGCATCGGCGAGCGCCGCTTCATCGATCAATGCCCCGCGTGCCGTATTGATCAGCAGCGCCGAGCGCTTCATTGCGCGCAGCGCCGCAGCATCGATCATGTGCCGGGTTGTATCGGTGAGCGGACAATGCAGCGAGAGCACGTCCGCCGCGCGCAACACCTCGGTGAACGCTCGACGCCCCTCACGCACCTGCGTCACGCCGGGACGCTCCGACCACAGCACGCGCATGCCGAAGGCCTCGGCCCGCCGCGCGACACCGCTGCCCAGGCTGCCGCTGCCGACAAGGCCTAGCGTGGCGCCCTGCAGATCGATCATCGGATGATCGAAAAAGCAGAAACTGGCCGCCTCCGCCCAGCGCCCGGCGCGGACATCGTTGTGATAGTCAATCAAGCGCCGGGACAAGGCCAGCATGAGCGCCATGACATGCTCGGGCACGGTGGTGTTCGCATAGCCTTGCACATTGCTGACCACGATGCCACGCGCGCCGCAGGCGGCCAGATCAATGTTGTCGGTGCCTGTCGCGGCCACCGCGATCATCTTGAGATCGGGCAACTGGTCCAGCAGCTTGGCGTCGATGCGCACCTTGTTGACGATCGCGATGTGCGCGCCCGCGAGACGCTCGGCAAGATCGGCTGCCGAGGTCTGCGGGTGCTCGATCCAGACATGCGGCGCGGATGGCCGGCCGAACGGCACCCCGACCGAGTCAGCGTCCAAAAACACGATTCGCGGTTCCATTTTTGACCTCTCTCGACGCGTTTTTTGCCATCGGATTTCACTGGGCGAAATCTACTGCACTCAAGTAACATGCGCAAATCAGGAAATTCAGACATGACCGAGCCTGCAGGTAAAAACTCCATCCAGGTCATCGAGCGCATGATGAAATTGCTCGATGCCCTCTCCGCACATCCTGATCCCATGCCACTGAAGCAATTGGCGGCGGAGACCGGCCTGCATCCGTCGACCGCGCATCGAATCCTGAATGCCATGGCAAACAGCGGATTTGTCGAGAAAACGGATGTCGGAATATATCATTTGGGTATCCGGCTGCTCGAACTCGGCGCCCTCGTGAAGTCGCGCATTTCGCTCCGCGAAACAGCAATGTACGCCATGCTCGAGTTGCATCAGCAAACCGGGGAGAGCGTCAATCTGGGGATTCGCGACAAGGATCAGATTGTCTATGTGGAGCGCACGTCGAGCGGTCGATCGTCGGTGCGCGTGGTTCACGTCGTCGGGGCGCGGGCGCCCCTGCATACCACCGCGATCGGAAAGCTTTTCCTGGCCGAGGAGAGCGCGGAGCAATTACGCGCATATGCCAAACGTACCGGCCTGCGCGGTTCTACGCCCGCATCGGTCACCGAGCTTGCCGCACTCGAAAAGGAACTCGACGCGATCCGCCAACGCGGCATCGCATTCGACATTGAAGAGTCCGAAACAGGCGTGCGCTGTATCGCCGCCGGCGTTTACAACGATACTGGCAAGCTCGTGGCTGGCGTTTCACTATCTACGCCCACCGAGCGTTTCAACCGCGAATGGGCGCCGCTGGTGCTCGACACCGCCACTGCGGTGTCGCGCGCGCAAGGTTATGCGCCGCGCAAGGACTGATCGGGCAGTCCCGGCAAGACGGGCCCGCCGGATGCGCCGGTTGCTTAGCCGGCCGGCGAACGCGGCGCGGCGACGAGTTGATCCCACGCCCGCGTCGCCAGCCAGTCGCGCAGGCGGCGGGCGTCGGCGGTACGGGTATGGCGGCCAAACGAATCGAGCAGTACGACCATCAGCGGACGGGCGCGCAGCCAGGTTTGCATGACCAGGCAGCGGCCGGCCTCGCGGATATAGCCGGTCTTCGACAAGCTGATTTCCCAGTCCGGATCGCGCACCAGCGCGTTTGTGTTGTTGAAGGTACGTGCGCGACCGCGAATCGACACCGCATGCGACCCTTCAGTCGAGTAGGTGCGGATGAGCGGGTATTTGGCCGCGACAGTGGCGAGACGGGCCAGATCGCGCGCGCTCGAAACATTGCGGGCACTCAGGCCGGTGCTCTCGGCAAAATGGGTGTTGTGCAGCCCCAGCGCGCGCGCCTTGCGATTCATCTCCTTGACGAAGGCGCGGGTGCCACCGGGAAAGTTGCGCGCCAACGCGGCCGCGGCGCGATTCTCGGACGCCATCAGCGTCAGCTGCAGCAATTCGCCTCGGCTCAAGCGCGTGCCGACCGGCAAGCGCGAGCGGCTGTGGCGCAGCGTGTCGACATCGAGATTGGAAATGGTCAGCTTCTGCTTGAGCGATTGCCGTCCATCGAGCACCACCATTGCGGTCATCAGCTTGGTGATCGAGGCGATCGGCGCGACCAACCCGGCATTGCGCTCGAGCAGCACTTCGCCGCTGCGCTGGTCGACCACCAGAAACGCCCGCGAGCGCAATTCGGGGTCGTCGTCGAGGGCGTCGTCGGCGAGCACCGCACGCGGCATGTTGGCCGGATTGATGGTCACCGACATGCGTACCGGTCGTTCGTCGGCAGCACGCAGCCCGCTGACAGCGAACAGCATGATCATGAGCATGACGGTGGGCCGGAGGGCAGCACGTATAATTAGAAACATTTCCACAAGCCTAGTACGGAATTCAGAAATTATCCATAAAAACGGCAACTAAGGATCGATTCTTTAACTGATTTCTTGCATTTTACAGCCGAAGAAAATCCGTTACGGCCGCGCGCTGGGCCATCGTGTCTTCGTAACCGAGCGACATCAGGGCGCGCGTGTAACCCGGTTCGAACAACAGGTAGGAGAGCAGCGTAGAGCCCTCCGGCCGCATCGCACCGACACCACTGAGCACGGCACGCAAGGCGCGCGGCAGGCTCTTGCGGTACTGGCCGGCGATCGTGTCGATACGCCGTGAGGGCGCGATCACCAATGCTTCGATCGGTCGCAGCATGACCCCCGCAGCCTGCCGCTGCGCGGCGGTGAGGCCGCCAACCGTCTGATTGATCCGCTCGAGACGTTCGAGATCGACCGCCAGGCTATCGAGGAAGATGCTCGACATGGCGTGGCCGGCAATCTGCGCGAGCGACGGATAGGCATCGGCACGCTGGCGCCCTTCCTGCGCGAGGCGGCCTGAACCGATGACCAGTATGCGTTGCGCGCCGAGATGAATGGCCGGGCTGATCGGTGCAAGCTGCCGCATCGAGCCGTCGCCGAAGTATTCGCGGTGAATCGGTACCGCGGGAAATACAAAGGGAATCGCACTGGACGCCATGAGATGTGGCAAGCCGAGCGTGGTCGGCACGCCAATGCGTTGAGCGCGCCGCCAGCCTTTGACCTCATCCGGTGCCTGGAAGAAAACGAGGCTTTCGCCCGAGGTGTAACCGGAGACGGTCACGCAAACCGCGCGCAGATGCCCATTATCGATGGCGCGGCCGAGCGCCGTGAAATCGAGCGTGGCGTCGAGCAGGCGGGCCAGTGGCCGATTGTCCAGCAGGGCGCGTGGCGTTTGCCGCACCAGCCAACTGGTGAGCAAGGCGGAGCCCCAGCGCGCGCCCGTGGCGGTGAGCGCGGCGAAGTCGGCGCGATACACCTGGTCGACATGGAAATGCCGCCAGATCCACGCCACCTTGCGCACCGCCTTGCCGAAGTTGTCGGCATACACGCCGAGGGCAACGGCATTGATCGCCCCCGCCGAGGTGCCGCACAGGATCGGAAACGGGTTGCCGGGGCGGCGCCCCCAAAGCTCACGCACGGCGCTCAACACGCCCACCTGGTAGGCGGCACGCGCACCGCCCCCAGTCAATACCAGCGCCGCCCTGTCAGTCTCCATTCGCGTTCCTCGTCAATGCCGACAACAACGGCCGGCAAGGCAAAACGCTTGAGCACGCAACATGCC
This sequence comes from uncultured Rhodocyclaceae bacterium, assembly GCA_965367985.1. GTDB lineage: Bacteria > Pseudomonadota > Gammaproteobacteria > Burkholderiales > Rhodocyclaceae > Nitrogeniibacter. The sequence goes on along the minus strand of CBDULG010000001.1, from coordinate 7,740 downwards.
GGCGCGCGGAATCAGCGCGCCTGCGTCACTTCGACCACCGTCAACGCCGTCATATTGACAATGCGCCGCACAGTCGCCGTAGCCGTCATGATGTGCGCCGGCTTGGCGCCGCCGAGCAGGATCGGCCCCACGGTGACGCCTTGCCCCGCGGCGGTCTTGAGTAGATTGAAGGCGATGTTGGCCGCATCGAGCGTGGGGAAGATCAGCAGATTGGCATCGTCACGCATGCGCGCATTCGGGAACACCAGTTGCCGCGTCTTGCCGTCGAGCGCGGAATCGCCATGCATCTCACCTTCGACATCGATCTCGGGATGGTTTTCGTGCAACAGACGCAATGCAGAGCGCATCTTGATCGCGGTCGGCGAATTGTCCGAGCCAAAGCTCGAATGCGACAGCAGGGCCACTTTGGGCTCGACGCCGAAGCGCCGCAGTTCCTCGGCGCCGAGCAGCGTCATCTCGACGATCTGTTCCGGCGTCGGATCGTACGTCACATAGGTATCCGCGAGGAATACCGTACGGCCCGGCAGATTGAGCAGGTTGAGGGTGTAGTACTTGCTGATGCCCGGTCGACGCCCGAGCACGGCGTCAACGAAACCGAGGTGCACGCGGTGCATGCCCGAGGTGCCACAGATCATGCCGTCGGCGCCACCCGCCTCGAGCAACAGCGCGCTGAACAGCGTGGCGCGGCGGCGCACCTCGCGCCGCGCATAATCGACCGACACGCCGCGCCGCTCCATGATGCCGTGGTAGCGCTCGCACAATGCATCGAGGCGCGGGTCGGTATCCGGGTCGATCAGCTCGAAATCCTCGCCCTCCTTGAGGCGCAAGCCGAACTCCTTGATGTTTTCGCGTATCACCGACGGATGACCGACCAGCAGCGGCCGCGCCAAGCCTTCGTCCACCACCGTCTGCACAGCACGCAACACGCGCTCTGCCTCGCCTTCGGCAAAAATGATGCGCTTTGGGTTTTCCTTGGCGGCGGCGAAGACCGGCTTCATGATCATGCCGGACTGCCACACCAGATTGTTCAGTTGCGCGGCGTAGGCATCCCAATCCTCGATCGGCCGTTCCGCCACGCCCGAGCTGATCGCGGCGCGCGCGACCGCCGGTGCAATGCGCGCAATCAGGCGCGGGTCGAAAGGCCGCGGGATGATGTACTCGGCACCGAATCCGGACACCTTCTCGCCGTAAGCGGCAGCGACGATGTCGCTTTGCTCGGCACGTGCCAGTTCGGCAATCGCGCGTACCGCCGCCAGTTTCATCTCGTCGGTGATCGTCGTCGCGCCGACGTCGAGCGCGCCACGGAAGATGAAGGGAAAACACAGGACGTTATTGACCTGGTTGGGATAATCCGAGCGGCCGGTGGCGATGATCGCGTCGTCGCGCACCGCCTTGACCTTCTCGGGCATGATTTCCGGCGTCGGATTGGCGAGCGCCAGCACCAGCGGGCGCGGCGCCATTTTTGCCACCATCTCGGGCTTGAGCACGCCGCCGGCGGACAGTCCGAGAAACACATCGGCGCCCTCGATGATCTCGCCAAGCGTGCGCGCGTCGGTCGCCTTGGCGTAGCGCGCCTTGATCGGATCCATGAGCGTGGTGCGCCCTTCAAACACGACGCCTTCGATATCGCTCACCCAGATGTTTTCCACCGGCACGCCGAGCATGACGAGCAGATCGAGGCAGGCGAGCGCGGCGGCGCCGGCGCCCGAGGTCACGACCTTGACCTCTGCGAGTGCTTTATCCTGGGCGTGGAGCCCGTTGAGGATTGCCGCGCCAACGACAATCGCGGTGCCATGCTGATCGTCATGGAAGACCGGAATCTTCATGCGCTCGCGCAGCTTGCGCTCGATATAGAAGCAGTCCGGCGCCTTGATGTCTTCGAGGTTGATGCCGCCGAAAGTCGGCTCGAGCGCGGCGATCATGTCGATCAGTTTGTCGGAATCGGGCTCGTCGACTTCAAGGTCGAACACATCGATATCGGCAAACTTCTTGAACAGCACGCCCTTGCCTTCCATCACCGGCTTGGAGGCCAGCGGCCCGATGTTGCCCAGGCCGAGCACGGCGGTACCATTGGTCACGACGGCAATCAGGTTGCCGCGTGCGGTGAGGCGCGCCGCTTCCGCGGGATTTTCGACGATCGCTTCGCAAGCGTGCGCAACGCCCGGCGAATAGGCCAGCGACAAATCACGCTGGTTGGTCAGTGCCTTGGTGGGCGTGACGGCAATCTTGCCGGGGCGCGGATGGCTGTGATACTCCAGCGCGGCATCGCGATTCGAATCATCCATGAAAGCCTCCTTAGAGCGGCCTGGAGCGCCTCGAGCCGCGCTCTCGTTGTTTGAACTGACAACCCGCAGTGGATGCCGGGGAGGTGCTCTGGCCGGCCATGCGCACTGTGACCACGTCGGCGTTTTTCTCGCCGTAGAGTGGCGTGGCATAATAACAGGCTTCGGGAGCGGCAAAATCGCCCCGGATTTTCCCATGCGCGCGCCAACCGCCTGTCGGCCGCTCGCATGGGAATCGCACCCCCGCTTTTCCTCCGGATTGCGCGTTGATCCCGGCGATCAAGTGGTGCACTCACCGACGATCCGTTGCGGGCAGCCAGGAGGGCAGTCCCCGCGGAGCGCCATCCTACCTGTAATCGTGGAGATTCCTGCGCCATGAATCAATTTGCCGAGGCTGCACTGGCAACCGCACCGGACACTGTCCGTCATCAAAAACTCAAACAGTGGGTCGCAGACATTGCGGCCCTGACGGAACCGGATCGCGTGGTCTGGACCGATGGCAGCCAGGCGGAATACGATCGCCTGTGCGCCGAGATGGTCGAGGCGGGCACGCTCATCAAGCTCAATCCCGAAAAGCGCCCTAACTCGTTTCTCGCGCGCTCCGATCCGTCGGACGTGGCGCGAGTCGAAGACCGCACCTTCATCTGCTCGAACGAAGAAATCAATGCCGGCCCCACCAACAATTGGGAAGAGCCGGCCAAGATGCGCGAGACGCTCAATGGCCTGTTCAAGGGCTGCATGCACGGGCGCACGATGTATGTGGTGCCCTTTTCGATGGGGCCGCTCGGCTCCCCCATCGCGCACATCGGCATCGAAATCACCGACAGTCCGTACGTGGTGACAAACATGCGCACGATGACGCGCATGGGCAATGCGGTGCTCGAGGTGCTTGGCACCGACGGCGCATTCGTTCCCTGCGTACATTCAGTGGGCGCACCGATCGGCCGCAACGAGAAGGACGTACCGTGGCCGTGCAACCCGACCACCAAATACATCGTGCACTACCCGGAAACGCGTGAAATCTGGTCTTACGGGTCCGGCTATGGCGGCAACGCGCTGCTTGGGAAAAAATGCTTCGCGCTGCGTATCGCGTCGACCATGGCACGCGACGAGGGGTGGCTGGCCGAGCACATGCTGATTCTCGGCGTGGAGAGCCCAGAAGGCGAAAAGACCTATGTCGCAGCGGCCTTTCCGTCAGCCTGCGGCAAAACCAACTTCGCCATGCTGATCCCGCCGAAGAGTTTCGACGGTTGGAAAATTACCACCGTTGGCGACGACATCGCGTGGATCAAGCCCGGCAAGGACGGCCGCTTCTATGCGATCAACCCCGAAGCAGGCTATTTCGGCGTTGCCCCCGGCACCTCGGAGAAGACCAACTTCAATGCCATGGCGACGCTGAAGGAAAACATCATTTTCACCAACGTCGCGCTCACCGACGACGGCGACGTGTGGTGGGAAGGCATGACCAAGGAAGCACCGGCGCACCTTGTCGACTGGCAGGGCAAGGACTGGACCCCCGAAATCGCCGCCGAGACGGGGCGCAAGGCGGCGCATCCGAATGCGCGCTTCACCGCACCGGCCAGCCAGTGCCCGTCGATCGACCCGGAATGGGAGAATCCCGACGGCGTACCGATTTCGGCATTCATCTTCGGTGGCCGCCGCGCCACCACGGTGCCACTGGTGTATCAGGCGTTCAACTGGAATTTCGGAGTTTATATGGCTGCCACGCTGGGCTCGGAAACCACCGCCGCCGCCTTCGGCGCGCAAGGTGTGGTGCGCCGCGATCCGTTCGCCATGCTGCCATTCTGCGGGTACCACATGGGCGACTATTTCAACCACTGGCTGAAGATGGGCCACATGATCGAATACACGCCCAAGATATTCTGCGTCAATTGGTTCCGCCTCGACGAGAACGGAAAATTCATGTGGCCGGGTTTCGGCGAAAACATGCGCGTGCTCAAGTGGATCGTCGACCGTGTTCGCGGCCGCATCGGTGCCAAGGAAACCGCGCTGGGATGGATGCCCAAATACGAAGACATCGACTGGACAGGTGCCGACGTGACGCGCGAGGACTTCGAGGCGCTCACCCAGGTCGACGCCGTGGCCTGGGGCAAGGAGCTCGAGTTGCACAAGGAATGGTTCGACAAGCTGCAGGACCGCTTGCCGCGCCAGATGACGCTCAAGCGCGAACTGTTCGAACTGGCCATCTCGAGCTGACGCATCTACTGAAACGTTTCGGTCAGCAGAAAGCGCCGGTCATGCCGGCGCTTTCTTGCTTTATGCCCGACGCCATCCACTATGATGCGCCTGATCAGCCCAAACGGAATTCCGCACTATGAAATCGCACCCGCTGACGCTCGCCGCGCGAATGGCCGACATCGCTCCGTTTCACGTCATGGAACTCGTGCGCCGCGCGAAGGAGCTGGAAAGCGCCGGACGCGACATTATCCACATGGAAGTGGGCGAGCCCGATTTTGGCACGCCGGCGCCGGTTATCGAAGCGGCGACCCGTTTCCTGGCGCGCGGCGACGTGCATTACACCGCCTCGCTCGGCCTGCCCGCGCTGCGCGAGGCGATCGCCTGCTTTTACCGCGATCGCTTTGGCGCCGACGTCGCGCCCGAGCGCATCATCGTGACGCCCGGCGCGTGTGGCGCGCTCATGCTGGCGCTCGCCGCGACGACCAGTCCGGGCGACGTCTGGCTGCTGCCCGACCCGACCTATCCGTCGAACCGTCACCTCGTGCGCGCCTTCGAAGGCGTCGCCCGCGCGATCCCCGTTGACGCGCGGCAGGCCTATCAGCCGACGGCGGCGCAGATCGACGCGGCGTGGTCACCGGGTACGCGCGGCGTGATGCTCGCCTCGCCATCGAACCCGACTGGCACGCTGCTCGATCCCGCCGAACTGGAGGCGATCAACGCGGTCGTGCGCAAACGCGGCGGGCTGTTCATCGTCGACGAGATTTACCAGGGGCTGACCTACGGGGTCGATTCGAGTACCGCGCTGCAGCGCATGGACGACGTCTTCGTGGTCAACAGCTTCAGCAAGTACTTCGGCATGACCGGCTGGCGTCTCGGCTGGCTGGTGGTGCCCGAGGGCTATACGCGCGAGATCGAACGCCTCGCCCAGCACTTCTTCATTTCCGCGCCAACGGTCTCCCAGCATGCCGCGCTCGCCGCGCTGTCGCCGGCCTGCCTGGCGATTCTCGAGGGCCGCCGCCAGGCGTTTGCCGAACGGCGCGACGTGCTGCTGCCGCTGCTGCGCGAATCGGGCTTCGGCATCGGCACCGAGCCGAAGGGCGCCTTCTACATCTATGCCGATATCAGTGCGCTGGCCGACGATTGTGAAGCGCTGGCGCACCGGCTGATCGAGGAGGCCGGGGTGGCCGCGACACCGGGGATCGATTTTGGCGATTACCGTCCGCGGCAGCACATGCGCTTTGCCTACACCACGGGGCGCGAGCGCCTGCTCGAGGCCGGCGAACGCATCCGGCGCGTCGTCGGAACATAAGAAAAGGCGGCGCATCGCGCGCCGCCTTTTTCAATCTTCGCCCCCGGCGATCAGGCGTCGGCGCGTTCCGCGATGGCCTGCAGGCGCGCCTGCATGGTCAGCACCTTCTTCGCGTAGCGTGTTTTCGAATCCTTGAGCGCGCCGCCGTAATACTGCAGCGCCCGCGTCAGAGAACCGTAGCGCTGCAAGCCTTCCTTGATCACCAGCGAGCCAACGCGCACATTCGTGTCGGGGTCGAACAGCGCGTCCGCATGCGCATCGTCGCCGATCTTGTCCATGTGGAAACGCGGGATGACCTGCATCAAGCCCTGCGCACCCACGGTGCTCTCGGCGAGCGGGTTGAAGCTCGACTCGATCGCCATCACGGCGACGATGAGCAGCGGATCAATTCCCAGCTCGCTGCCGGAGCGCTGTGCCCGCACCAGCGGTGCGCGCAAGGACGATTCCGAGACGCGGTAGCGCTTTGCCACGTAACTACCTACGCGCTTGAGTTCAGGGGACAACTTCGTGCTGCGTTTGCCCGCGCCATCGCGCGGCAGCTTCGGCGGACGCTCGCTGGGCGCGGTGCTTGCGCGCGCTTCGGCGATCGGCGCCAGCGGCAAGCCGCGCGTTGCACCGGGTTCGACCATTTCGGCCATGAGCGCGGCCATCGACAGCATGCCGAGCGAGAGCAGCGCACCGTGAGAAAAGTGGATCACGAGCGCGCCGAATCGTTCGCCCGCACGTGTCAGCAGTTTTGCAAGTTTCATGTGACCTCCAAGTGCTCCGGGCGCGTGATTCGCCTGTTTGGCGAAGATGCTTACCGGAATCGCCTGGGTTTGCGGCGTGTGGGTGGTTTGCCGTCAATCCCATGGTTGCTGCACTGCAGCATTTGGTGCACTTTATTGGTCTGACGCCCCGTTGTCAATCACGAGATAAACCTTGCAAATACAGGGGTAATTCCATCCAGCGCAGCGGAGCACCGTGCAACGCACGGGTTTTAGCGGCGCAACAAAAAAACGGGGCCGAGGCCCCGTCTGTCGTGTTTACGCAACACCCGCAATACGCTTTACTCAGCCGGAATGCGCAATTTCTGGCCCGGATAGATTTTGTCGGGATGCGACAGCATCGGCTTGTTGGCTTCGAAGATCTGATTGTACTTGTTGGCGTTACCGTAGTACTGCTTGGCAATCGCCGACAGGGTGTCGCCACGCTCGACGGTGTGGAAGCGCGCTTCGGGTTCGGGATTGGTTACGGCGATGCTGTCCTCGACGCGCTCGACGCCGGAGACGTTGCCGGCGGCGAGCAGCACACGCTCGCGCGCCGCCTGGTCGGGCGCGGTGCCGCCGACGCTGACCGTGCCGGTGCTGCCGTCGAAGGCAACGTCGAGCGACTCGATCGGCAGCTTCAAAGATTCGATATACGTCTTGATCGCAGCGGCCGCCTTGGCATTGGCGTCCGGTGCGGCGGCCGCGGTTGCTTTGGCTTCGCCGCTACCGAACAGTTTTTCTCCCGCATCCTTGATGAACTCAAACAGTTTCATGGGCTTCTCCTGGTAAATAAATGGGCAACCCACCCCGGCGGGGCGGAGCAGTCGGTGTTATACGCTGGAATTGGCGAACGCCAATCGAAGAAAATGAAAACGTACGTGTCATGCGCCGGCACGCACGGGGCTGAGCATGGCGTGCAGGCGCGGCCAATCGAAGTGCGGACCCGGATCGGTCTTGCGCCCGGGCGCGATGTCGCTGTGGCCGACCACGTCTTCGATCGGATAGTGTGCGCGCAATGTTTCGACCAGCGTGCCGAGGCGCGCGTACTGTGCATCGGTAAAAGGCTGTGTATCGGAGCCTTCGAGTTCAATGCCGACCGAGAAGTCGTTGCAACGCTCACAGTCCTTCCAGCAGCTCGCGCCGGCGTGCCAAGCGCGCAGCGATACCGGCACGAACTGAATCAAGTCGCCGTCGCGGCGGA